>JBIKWW010000433.1:0-3334 GCA_044356125.1 Acidimicrobiia bacterium | reverse complement strand
CCCGGGACGGTCTGCGCTGCGGTTCCTGACCGGCCTGCTGGCTCCCGACCGGCCTGCTGGCTCCCGACCGGCCTGCTGGTTGCCGACCGGCCCGGGCCGCGGCGACGGTCGGGGGTGACCGGGGACGGCGACCCCCGGCCGTACACTGGCGCCAGATCATGAAGAAATCCGTCCCGTCGGCTGCCGACACCACTGCGGCTGCTGCCCGCCCGTCCGGCTTCGCCGCCCTCGGCGTCCCCGCCTCCGTCCTCGATGCCATGGCCGCCCGCGGCATCACCGCTCCCTTCCCGGTGCAGACCCTCTGCATCCCCGATGCGATGGCCGGCCGCGACGTCTGCGGCCAGGCCAAGACGGGCTCGGGCAAGACCCTCGCCTTCGGCATCCCGCTCGTGACCCGCGTGGCCCGCGCCGAGCCGCGCCACCCCACGGCGCTCGTGCTGGTGCCGACGCGCGAACTGGCCGCCCAGGTCGACTCCGAGCTGGCCTGGCTGGGCGAGGCCGTCGGGGTCCGGGTCGTCGCGATCTACGGCGGCGCCTCGTTCGACAAGCAGCGCAGCGCCATCAACAGCGGGGTCGAGGTGGTCGTGGCCACCCCCGGCCGCCTCATCGACCTCATGGGCCGGGGCGACATCGACCTGGGCTCCATCCAGGTGCTGGTGATCGACGAGGCCGACCGCATGTGCGACATGGGCTTCCTGCCCAACGTCGAGTGGCTCCTGCGCCACATGCCCAAGCCCCGCCAGACCCTGCTGTTCTCGGCGACGCTCGGATCCGACGTCAACTACCTGGTCCGCCACGAGCTGCAGGACCCGATCCGCCACACCGTGGCCTCGGACACCGTGACCGTCGAGGAGAGCCTCCATCGCTTCCTGCGCGTGCACGAGATGGACAAGGTGAAGGTGACGGCGGCGATCCTGCGCCACTACGACCGTGCCGTCGTGTTCTGCAACACCAAGCGGGCCTGTGACCGCCTGAGCGACGCCCTGCACGACGAGGGTCTGGCCGTGAAGGCCATCCACGGCGATCTCGACCAGGCGCGCCGCGAGCGGGCCCTGCGCCAGTTCGGCGCGGGGCAGCTCCACGTGCTCGTCGCCACCGACGTCGCCGCCCGGGGGCTGCACATCGAGGGCGTCGACATCGTCGTGCAGTACGACCCGCCCGACGACCACAAGACCTACCTCCACCGCTCCGGGCGGACCGCCCGGGCCGGGGCCGAGGGCATGGTGGTCACCCTCATGCTGTGGAACCAGGAGCTGCAGATCCGCCAGCTCCACCGGCGCCTGGGGATCGACGAGCCGATGATCGAGGTCTTCTCGAACGACGACCGCCTGGGGGACCTCGTCCACCTGGCCCCGTAGATGGCCTGGCTGGTCGAGCAATGCCGCGGCCCGGCTGAGGAGTTCTTCCACGGCCTCGACGAGCCCCCGGTCCCGACCATACGCGCGCTGATGGTCAGCGCGCCGACCATCGTGCTCGGCAGCAGCCAGGATCGGTCCGTCGTGGTGCGCGACGTGGGTGCCGACGTCGTGCAGCGCCGGTCAGGTGGCAGCGCCGTCTGGTTGGACGACGATCTGATCTGGTTGGACGTGAGCGTGCCGACCGGCGACCCGGCGTGGCACGCCGACATCCACCGGACGGCCGTGGGCATCGGGGACCGCCTCGCCCGGGTCATCGGGCATGACGCGGTCGTCCACCGGGGTCCGATGGTGTCCTCGCCCCTGTCGGGCCTGGTCTGCTTCAGCGGGCTGGGGCCGGGGGAGGTCACGGTCGCCGGACGCAAGGTGATCGGCGTGGCGCAGCGGCGGACCCGGACCCGGACCCTGATCCAGATCGGGGTGCTGCTGCGATGGGATCCGGGGCGACTGCTCGACGCACTCGGCGTCGATGACGAGGAGATGCGCGCCCGGGCCCGGTCGGCGGCGCGCGGCCTGCTCGATGGCCCCGGCGAGGACACCGCAGCGGCCCGCCGGGTCGTGCTCGAGGCGGTGCTGGCGGCCGTCCCGCCGCCGAGTCGAACCGCCGGGTGAGCGGCCCGGGTCAGCTGCCCGGGTGAGCGGCCGTCCGCTCCCGTCCGGCGGGTTCGCTCCGGTCGGGCGGGCGATGCCAGCATGAGCCATGGCCGATGACGCAGCCGAGCGGACCCACGACGACGAGCTCACCTACGCGGTGGCCGACCACGTCGCCACCATCACCTTGAACCGTCCGGAGCGGATGAACACGATCTCCGGCCCGATGCTCGACCAGCTCGTCGAGCGTCTCCTGCAGGCCGACCGCGACCCCGATGTGCGGGTCATCGTGCTCACCGGCACCGGGCGGGCTTTCTGCGCCGGTCTCGACATCAAGGCCCAGGCTTCGGGCACCGGCCTGCTGCAGTCCTCCAACGTGGGCCCCCAGGAGCTCGACCTCAGGGCGACCCCGCCGACGGTGCTGCACCACGTCGACACGCCCGTGATCGCCGCCCTGAACGGGGCGGCGGCGGGCTACGGGCTCGACATCGCCCTCGGTGCCGACATCCGGATCGCCGCCCGCTCGGCCAAGCTGGCCGTCGCGTTCACCAAGCGGGGCATCGTGCCCGAGAGCGGCGGGACGTGGCTGCTGCCCCGGATCGTCGGCCGGGCCAAGGCGGCCGAGCTGATCTTCACGGGACGGACGCTCTCGGCCGAGGAGGGCCTGGAGCTGGGGCTGGTGAACAAGGTGGTCGACGACGACGCCCTCGGCCAGGAGGTGGCGGCCATGGCCGCCGAGATCGCCGGGAACGCCCCGCTCGCCGTGCGGGCGGCCAAGCGCATGATGCGGGCGGCCGACGAGGAGTCCTTCGACCAGAACGTCCACCACGTCTACCTGCAGCTGCTCCCACTGTTCCGCACGAACGACTTCCGCGAGGCCATGGCGTCGTTCGTGGAGAAGCGCCCGCCGCGCTTCGAGGGTCGCTGAGCGTCCTCCGGCTCAGCGGGCACGCCACTCGTGGCGGCCCGACCGGACCGCCGTCGAGGACACGTCGCCCATCCAGGGTGGGAGGTCGAGCAGCACGATCCGGTCCGAGGCGCGGGGGAGCGGCGCCGGCGGTCGGGGTACCAGCGCCACGACCGGGAGCGCGGCGATGGCGGCGTCCCGGGCGCTGGTCGAGCCGTACCAGCGCGCCTCGTTGATCTGGGCCCACTTGTCGGCGCCCATCACCAGCACGTCGCACCCGCGGGCGATGTCGACGAGGAACTGATCGGCGGTCACCCGCACGAGCCGGTCGTGGCGGTCGGTGACCAGCCGGGCCAGCTCGGCGGCCCGCTCGTCGACACCAGGGCGGTCGGCGTGGTCCTTGCCCAGGGTCGCCTGGGAG
>JBIKWW010000063.1:0-11758 GCA_044356125.1 Acidimicrobiia bacterium | reverse complement strand
ACGACATCGAGGAGACCCAGGGCGCCAAGGTCACCTACCCGATGATCGGCGACGCCGACCGCAAGGTCTCCGACCTCTACGGGATGATCCACCCCAACGCCAACGACACCCTCACCGTCCGGTCGGTCTTCGTGATCGGGCCCGACAAGAAGGTCAAGCTCACCATCACCTACCCGGCCTCGACGGGCCGCAACTTCGACGAGATCCTGCGCGTCATCGACTCGCTCCAGCTCACCGCCCAGTACAAGGTCGCCACCCCCGTCGACTGGAAGCACGGCGACGACGTGATCATCGGAGCCGCCGTCACCGACGAGGAGGCCAGGCAGTTGTTCCCGCAGGGCTGGACCACCGTCAAGCCCTACCTGCGCACGCTGCCCCAGCCCGGCCGCTGACCCCTCGGCGGCCCCGTCGACGGGAGCCCGCCATGCCCACCAACCCGGAAACGCGTTCGTCACACGGGCGACCCCGCCGGGAAACGGGGGATGCCTACCGTCGTCGCATGACCGGGACCGCCCCCACCACCTTCCGGGACCGCCACCTCGACGTCCTCGCCGTGCTCGTCGCCGGCGCCGGGCGGGTCGTGGGACGCGGCGAGCTCATCCGCCGGGCCGGGCTGCGCGAGCTGGCCCCCCGCCGGGTCGACGCCCTGCTCGTCGAGGTCCGCCGGATCGTCGGCGACACGAACCTGGTCAACGTCCGGGGACGGGGCTGGATGCTGCTCGAGGTGCCCGAGCCCGTGCGGGTGCTGCTCGCCGACGCAGCCGACGCAGCCGACGCAGCCGACGCAGCCGACGCAGCCGACGCGGCCGACGCGGCCTGAGCCGCGTGAGCGGCACGGCCTGAGCGGCCTGAGCGGCCTGAGCGGCACGGCGTGAGCACGGTCTTCCTCGACATCCTGGTCGTGCTCGTCGCCGCCAAGCTGGCGGCCGAGTTGGCCGAGCGGCTGCGCATCCCCACCGTCGTGGGCGAGATCGCGGCGGGCATCGCCATCGGACCGAGCGCCCTCGGGCTCGTCCACGACAGCGACGTGCTGCAGACCTTCGCCGAGCTGGGCGTCATCCTGCTGCTGTTCGAGGTCGGCATGCAGATGGACCTGCGCGAGCTGGGAGCCGTCGGGCGGGCCGCGCTCAGCGTCGCCGTCGTGGGTGTCGTCGTCCCCCTCGCCGCCGGCTACCCGGTGGCCCGGGGCTTCGGGCTCAGCTCCGACGAGTCGCTCTTCGTGGCCGCCGCCCTCACCGCCACCAGCGTCGGCATCACCGCCCGGGTGTTCGGTGACCTGCGCGCCCTCGCCACCACCGAGGCGAGAACCGTGCTCGGAGCAGCGGTCGCGGACGACGTGCTCGGTCTCGTGATCCTCACCGTCGTCGTGCGCCTGATCACCGGGGAGGGCTCGCTCGACGTGGTCTCGGTGGGTGGCATCGTGGCCGTGGCGGTCGGCTTCCTCGTGGTCTGCACGGCCGTCGGCATCGCCGTCATCCCGGGGCTCTTCGCCGGCATCGAGCGCCTGGCCCGGTCGTCGGCGACGCTCTTCGCCCTCGCCCTGGCCCTCGCCCTGGCGGTGGCCGAGCTGGCCTCCCTGGCCAAGCTGGCCCCCATCATCGGGGCGTTCGTCGCCGGCCTGGCCCTCGGCCGCAGCCGCCCGGCGGCGCGCATCCAGCGCGAGCTCACCCCCGTCGGCCACCTGTTCATCCCCGTGTTCTTCCTGGAGATCGGGATCCAGACCGACGTCGCCCAGTTCCGCCGGTGGGACGTGCTCGGCCTCGCCGCCGTGCTCATCACCGTGGCGATCCTCGGCAAGATCGTGGCCGGAGTCGGCGCCCGGGGCGTGGCCGCCGACCGCCTGCTCGTGGGGCTCGGCATGATCCCCCGCGGCGAGGTCGGGTTGATCTTCGCCTCGATCGGCCTGGCCGAGGGGGTCATCGGCCGGGACTCCTACGCCGCGATCCTGCTCATGGTCCTGGTGACCACCGTGATCACCCCGCCCCTGCTGACCTGGCGGACCCGGGCGGTGGCGAGGGCGGCCACCCCCGCCGGCGGTCCGGCGGGTGCTCTGGTCGCCGAGCCCGCCGACGGGTGGCTCGCCGCGCTCCCGCCCCCGGGACGGGCGGCACGGCCCGTGCTCGACCTGGCCGCCGCACCCCCGGCGTCGCGGGCCCTCGACATCGCCTTCGACGCCGCCGCCCGTCTCGTCGACCACGATCCCGGCCCCGCCCTGGTGGCCTACCTGCGAGGGGTGGCGACCGCGTCGGGCAGCGAAACCGGCCCGCTGCCGTGGACCCACGAAGCCACCCGCCGGCTCGTCGGCGTCCTGCGGACCGGGAACAGCCGGTCGTGGCGGTTCCTCGAGACCACCGGCGTGCTCGAACGCGCCCTGCCCGAGCTCCACGAGGCGATCGGGCGGCGACGGCTCGACCCGTCCCTGCTCGACGGCGGCTCGGTGCACCACTGGAAGCTCGTCGAACAGGTGCGTGACCTCCTCGACGCCCCTGCGGAGGGCCGGGCCACCCACGACGGGGTCGTCGCCATCGTGCGCCCCGCCGCCGAACGCCTCCAGCACCCCGACCGCCTGCTCCTCGCCGCCTGGCTCATCGACGCCCTCGGGGACGCCTCGGACCCCTCGACGGCCGGCGCCGCCCGCTCCCTGCTCGAACGCCTGGAGCTCGACGCCGACGAGGCCGCCGCCATCGGTCGCCTGGTGGCCGAGCGGGACCTGCTCGCCGCCGGGGCCGTGCGCCGAGACGGGCTGGGCATGGACGCCGTGACGGCCCTGGCCGTCCACCTCGGGTCCCCCGAACAGGCCGACGCCCTGCTGGTGCTGACGCTGGCCGGCGAGGAGCTCGAGGACTGGGAGCGGCTGCTGGTCGAGGAGCTCCACCGTCTCCTCCTCGAAGCCATGGCCATGCCCGATCTGGCCGGCCCGGCGGGCCGGACCCGGTCGATCCTCGACCGTCACCGCTCCGACGCCATGGCCCTCGCCGGGCCCCGCAACCCCGTCAACGAACGCATCGCCATCGCCCCCGTCGCCTACCTGCTGTCCCAGGACCCGGAGTCGATCGTGCGCCAGGTCTCGCTCATCGAGCCGGTGCCCACCCGTGGGCGGTTCCGTGTGGCCGTCACCCCCGTACCCGGCGACGACCGGTCGTGGCGGGTCGAGGTCGGGGGCCGCGACACCATCGGCCTCGTCGCCATGGTCACCGGCGTGCTCGAGCGCTACGGGCTCGACGTGCAGGACGCCGTCATCGCCACCTGGGGGGACAAGGGAGCGCTCCAGGTGTTCCGGGTCGAGCAGTCGCGGGGATCGGTGATGCCCAGCGCCGGGGAGCTGCGCGCCGCCGTCGAACGCAGCACCCCGCGCTCACTGGAGTCCGCCGGCGTACCCGACGCGACGGTGAGCTTCGACGACTCGGCCTCGCCCTGGCACACCATCGCCGAGGTGCGCGCCACCGACCGGCCGGGCCTGCTCCACGCCCTCGCCGTCGCGTTCGCCGCCGCCGGTGTCGACGTCCACGCCGCCCGGGTCACGACCACCGACGAGCTCGCCCTCGACCGCTTCGACCTCACCGACCGGGCGGGACGCAAGCTCACCGACGAGCACAAGGCGGCGATCCGCAGGCACATCTCCGACGGAGTGATCGCCCGCAGCATCGGCAGCGGACCGCTGCAACCGGTGAACCGAGTTGTGACGAACCGGAAACAACGGGGAAGTCGCAGGGAAACCTCGCATTCGTAGGGTCACCGCACCGAACCCATCCACCACGAGGGGAGCAATTCCGTGCGATCCAGACTTCTGAAACTCAGCGCACTTACTGTTGGGGTGACGGCACTGGCTGCCGCCGTGGCGCCAGGAGCCTGGGCCCAGGACGCCGACCCGATGACGACGCTCACCAAGTCGGTCACCGACAACGCCGTCGCCCTCAACCTGCTGTGGGTGGTCATCGGCGCCATCCTCGTCATCTTCATGCAGGCGGGCTTCGCGCTCGTCGAGACGGGCTTCTGCCGGGCCAAGCACGCGGCCCACGTCGTGACCACCAACTTCGCCATCTTCGGTCTCGGCTTCGTCGGGTTCTTCCTGATCGGCTTCCCGCTCGCCTTCGGCAACTTCTCCTACGCCAGCTTCGGTCTCGACAAGCCGCTCGGCCAGGCGCTGGTCGGCTCGGGCGACTGGACGTTCCTCAACTGGGGGCCCTTCGCCATGACCGGCAAGGGCTACGGCGCCGCCGCGATGGCGTTCTTCCTCTACATGGTCGCCTTCATGGACACCGTCGCCACCATCCCGACCGGCTCCATGGCCGAGCGCTGGAAGTGGAACTCCTTCGTGGTGTGGGGCCTGTTCTGCGGCGCCATCTACTACCCGCTCTTCGCCGCCTGGACGTGGGGTGGCGGCTGGCTCAGCCAGATCGGCGACTCGATGAAGCTCGGCCACGGCTACGTCGACTTCGCCGGCTCCGGTGTCGTGCACATGGTCGGCGGCGTCGCCGCCCTCGCGGGCGCCATCGTGCTCGGCCCCCGCATCGGCAAGTTCGGCCCCGACGGAAAGCCCCGCACCATCCCCGGCCACCACATCCCCATGGCCATGCTCGGCACGTTCATCCTGCTGTTCGGGTGGTTCGGGTTCAACGCCGCCTCCACCTTCGCCGCCACCGACGTCCGCTTCGCCGTGGTCGCCGCCAACACCGCCATCGCCGGTGCCTTCGGCGCCGTGGCCGCCATGTTCTTCGTGATGTTCACGGGCGCCAAGAAGCCCGATCCCGGCATGATGGCCAACGGCATGCTCGGTGGTCTCGTCGCCATCACCGCCCCGTGCGCCTTCGTGTCGCCGCTGTCCTCGGCCATCATCGGATCGATCGCCGGCATCCTCGTCGTGCTGTCCATCGGCTTCTGGGAGCGCCGGGGCATCGACGATCCGGTCGGCGCCATCTCGGTGCACGGCGTGGGCGGCGCCTTCGGTGTGCTGGCGGTCGGCATCTTCGCCGACGGCAAGTACGGCGCCGGCTGGAACGTCCTCGACCGCCAGTGGACGAAGGACAACGGCGTGTCGGGCATCGTCACCGGCGAGTTCGGCCAGTTCTTCGCTCAGCTCATCGGCGTGGCCGTGATCGCCACGATCATCTTCGGCATCGCCTTCGCCTTCTTCACCATCCAGAACAAGCTCACCAAGGGCGGGATCCGCTCCTCGTCCGAGGACGAGATCGCCGGCCTCGACCTCCCCGAGATGGGCGTGCTCGCCTACCCCGAGTTCGACACGGCCACCACCAAGGCCGCTCCGGACCCGGTGCTCTCGGGGCGCTGACCGCCCCGCTCCGGACCCGGTGCTCTCGGGGCGCTGACCGCCCCGCTCCGGTCGTCGCCGCATCCACCCACCGCCCGGTGCCCGGCCCTCGTGGCCGGGCACCGGCGCGTCGGTTCAGAAGGCCGGTCGCGGCTGCTCGAACAGTGAGCGGACCTCGGCCCGGAAGCGCTCGACGTCGACCTCCAGGCCGACGCGCACCGGCGTGAAGCCGGGCGGCGTCGGCTGATCGGCCAGACCGGCGGCGTCGAGCCCACGCGCCAGGCCACGGCGGTCGGCGACCGTCATGCCCCAGGACGGGCCCGGCTCGGTCTGCACCGCTACGGGCAGCACCGGACCGGAGACCAACCCGTCGAGCACGACGGCCATGACCGCCAGCAGGTCGTGGCAGGGCGTCTCACCGTGGGGCACGAACGCCGATCCCCCGGCCCGGTACCAGGCCAGGGGATCGGCCAGCCAGCGGCCGGCGTCGTTGCGCCGGGCGTCGACGGCGGCGAGCTCGTCGGGTCCGAACGTCGCCCGGTGGGTCACGTCGAGGCCCACCAGCAGCGGCGGCGACGACCACGGTGCGGCGAGCACGGCAGCGGCCGCCACCGGGTCGTGGGCGATGTTGGCCTCCGAGACGGGCAGGCAGTTCCCGGGGACCCCGACGGCCCCGCCCATCACGACGAGGGCCGTTCGCGTCGTCGGGACCAGCCCGTCGGCGATCGCCGTGGCGACGGTGGACAGCGGACCGAGGGTCACCAGCGCGTCGGCCCGGGCATCGGCCCACAGCTCGGGCAGGGTCGTGTGGACTCCGCCGGTCGCCGCCGGTCGGTGGGTGTTGCCGAGCCCGTCGGCGCCGTGGACGAAGTCCGCCCGCCGCAGCGTCGGCACGGGCCCGACCGGCCCATCGGAACCCGTCGCCACCGGGATGTCCCTCCGCCCGGTGGCGGCCAGGACACGGTGCACGTTGGCCGTGGCCGTGGCGACGTCGACGTTGCCGTGGACGGTCGTGACGCCCACGACCTCCAGGGCCGGGCTGGTCACGGCCCACCACAGGGCGGCGGCATCGTCGATGCCGCCGTCGGTGTCGATGACGATTCGCACGGGCCAGAACCTACGGCGGCCGTCGGTACGGGCGGGCACGGCGACCGATACGGCGATCAGTGCCCGGACGCGCCGACCCCGCCGGGCGGGGGGAGCCAGGCGGGGTCGGTAGTGACCCGGCCCGGCTGGGGGGAGCCAGGCGGGGTCGTGAGGAACCCGGCCGGGGGGAGGCCGGGTCGGGGGGACTGGGGTCAGGCCGCCGGGGGCAGGATGACCTTGTCGATGACGTGGATGACGCCGTTCGAGGCGACGATGTCGGCAGTGGTGACCGTGGCGTCGTTCACCATGACCTTGCCGTCGGCGACGCTGAGGGCGACCGTGGGACCGGCCACCGTGGCCACGTCACCGGCCTGGATGTCGCTGGCCATCACGGCCCCGGCCACGACGTGGTAGGTCAGGACCTTGACCAGCTGCTCCTTGTCGGCAGCCAGGGCGTCGAGGGTCTCCTGGGGCACGGCGGCGAAGGCCTCGTCGGTGGGGGCGAAGACGGTGAAGGGACCGGCGCCCTTCAGGGTCTCGACGAGACCGGCGTCGGTGAGCAGCTTGGCCAGGGTGGTGAAGTTGCCGGCGGCGACGGCGGTGTCGACGATGTCGGCGGGCCCCGCAGCAGCGGCGGCGGAGGTCTCGGTCATCGCCTCGGCGGCAGCGGTGGTCTCGGTCATCGCCTCGGCGGCCATGGTGGTCTCGGTCATCGCCTCGGCGGCGACGGTGGTCTCGGCGGCGACGGTGGTGTCCGACGAGCTGTCGGAGTCCGATCCGCAGGCGGCGAGGCCGGCGATCAGGGTGACGGCTGCGGCGGTGGCGGCGAGCCGGCGGGGAATGCGAATCATGGAATGGCTCCTGGGGATGGAGGTTGTCGGTGTTGCACGATGGACCAACGACCATCCCGACGAGGTAATTCCCGCTAAAGGCTAGTCACGAGCGTCGAACGCCCGTCCCGGGGTCCGGGAGGGTGGAGGCGGAGGCCCGGACACCGGGTCTGGGCTGCGGCGATGGTTCTCCGGGCGGTGCTGTCGGGCGGCGATGTGCCAGATGGCACGTCACCATGCCCGTCGTCAGCCGATCGGGCCCGGCGGGGTGCCGGGAACGGCGACAGGATCAAGGCGATGAACGACGAACGCGTGGGGCCGTGCGCCGTGGTCGGACGGGGACGGGTGGGGACGGCCCTGGTCGACTGCAGCGACCGCTTCGCCGGGCCCTTCGGCCACGGCTTCGACGGTACCGGTCCCGACGGGACCGTCTACGGCGCCGTGCTGCTCGCCGTGCCCGACACCCGCATCGCCGCGGCGGCCGCCGCCATCGCCCCGGGCCGGCTGGTCGGGCACTGCTCGGGCGCCACCGGTCTCGACGTGCTGAGCCCCCACGAGGCCTTCGGGCTCCACCCGCTCATGACCGTCACCCCCGGATCGCGCCCCTTCGCCGGGGCCGGGGCGGCGGTGGCCGGCAGCACCCGCCGGGCCCTGGCCACGGCCTGGGACCTGGCCCACGCCCTCGGCATGACGCCCTTCGAGATCGCCGATGCCGACCGCGCCGCCTACCACGCAGCGGCGTCGATCGCCTCGAACTTCCTGGTGACCATCGAGGACGCCGCCGAGCGGCTCCTGGCCACCACCGGTGCCCCCCGGGCCATGCTGGTTCCCCTCGTCCGGGCCGCCGTGGAGAGCTGGGCGGCGCTGGGCGGACCGGCCGCCCTCACCGGACCGGTCTCCCGCGGCGACGAGGCGACCGTGACCCGCCAGCGAGTGGCGGTCGCCGAGCGCGCCCCCGAGGACGCCGAGCTCTTCGACGCCCTCGTCGAAGCCACCCGGCGCCTCGCCCTCCGTCGAGGCGAGGCACCAGGTGGCTCCCCCATCAGCCCCGCTCCTCGAGCTGGAGGACGGGCGCCGCAGGCCGATGCGACCGATGCGACCGGTGCGACCGGTGCGACCGATGTGACCGGTGCGACCGAACGATCGTGATCAGTCGTCGCGGCGGTCCGCCGTCGATGGGAACCCGCCGGGTGGCCGGGTCACGCCGGGAGGCATCAGGCCGGCATCGTGATCCCGGGCGGCAGGGTCACGCCGGGAGGCAGCGTCACCCCCGGGGGCAGGGTGACGCCGGGAGGCAGCGACACGGCGGGGATCGACGGCATCGTCACCGACGACCCGCCGGGGCCCAGGAAGGCGTCACCCGTGGACAGGAACCGGACCTTGGCCGTCCAGTCCGGCCTCCAGGACTTGGGGGCCTTGGCCGGCTTGGGCGGGAACGAGTAGTTCGCCTCACCACCGAAGGCCGAGCTGCGCACCAGACCCCCCTGCCCGGACACCACCGGGGCAGGGATGGCGCACGAGGTCGTGGAGGCGGGCAGCACCGCCTTGGCCTTGATCAGGCGGGCCACCTCGGCATCGGGCAGGTGGCCCAACAGGATGCCGAAGGCGGGGACGTCCGAGGACGACCAGATCACGACATCTCCCTGAGCGTTCATGGAGAACGACTCCAGTGCGAAGCCCAGGGCGCCCGAAACCGCCGGCCACGTGGCGTTGGCACCCCCGCTCGGCAGGCCCGACACCGTGAGCGTCATGGGGCCCATGAAGTCGCGCTGCAGGGTGAAGCCGATCCGCGGGGAGTAGTTACCGGAGATGTCGTGGGCGCCCACCAGCGAGGCGTCCAAGGGGATGGCCGGCGCGGTGGGGTCCGGCCATTCGCCGTAGGTGCGCGCTGACTTCGCCGCGGGCGGCAAGGACGGGTTCACCCGCAGGTTGAGGATCTGGGTCGGGAAGCGTCCGGTGCGGAAGTTGTTGAAGTCGATCACGATGGGCTGCCCCGCTCCGGGCTGCTCCCGGCAGCCCCAGTAGATGAGGACGCGCCCGGGCTTGATGTCGGCGGGGATGTCGGTCGGCAGCCCCGTGGTCGTCGGCTGCTCGGGGGGCTTCGGAGGGGTGACCAGGGGCAGCGAGGGCCCGATGCGCATTCCCGCGGGCACCACGTGGGCCGCCTGCGGTGCGGGGTTGGAGCCCGTCGAGAACAGCCGCAGATCCATGGCCCGGGTGGTACCGGTCAGCCCGCTGACGGTGTCGACCGTCATCCAGTAGGAAGCGGTCGTCTTGGCCGTGGACTGGGCCTGCGACGGGCGGGCGGCCAGAACGGGGACGGCACCGACCAGAAGGGCCACGGATACGGGGACGACACGGCGAGAACGCATGACCACACCGTAGGCAATCGGGATCGATCCCGCTACCGTGCTGGCACGGTGCCTCCGGGCGCACTGGGCCCGGCACTGGGCCCGGCGCCCGCCGATCGGACCGGGAACCGACGGGTGGGGCCGGTAGCGTGACGGTCGTGAGCGCCGGAGGACCGCCGTTCGTGATCGGGGTGGCCGGCGGGACGGGCTCGGGGAAGAGCACCGTCGCCGAGCGCGTGATCGCCATGGCCGGTCCCGAGCGGGTCGCCGTGCTCGCCCTCGACTCCTACTACCGGGACGACCCCCGGCTACCCGTCGAGGAACGGGCCCGGGCCAACTACGACCACCCCGACGCCTTCGACTGGCCCCTCTACGTGAGCCACCTGCAGGCCCTGCGGGCCGGACGGGACGTCGAGGTGCCGGTGTACGACTTCGCCCGGTTCCGGCGCTCCGAGCGGACCGTGCCCGTCGCCGCCGCCCCGATCGTCGTCGTCGAGGGGATCCTCGTGCTGTACGAGCCCGCCGTGCGCGCCCTCATGGACCTCCGCGTGTACGTCGACGCCGACCCCGACGTCCGATTCATCCGTCGGCTCGAGCGCGACGTCCGCGACCGGGGCCGGACCACCGAGAGCGTGATCGCCCAGTACCTGGGCACCGTACGGCCGTCCCACCTGCAGTTCATCGAGCCGTCCAAGCGCCACGCCGACGTCATCATCCCCCACGGGGGGCAGAACGAGCCCGCCATCGAGATGCTGCTCGCCCGGATCGGTGCCCTCGGCCCCACCCGGTCGCTCCCCCCGCCGAACGCCTGACCGGACCCCCACCCGGACCCCCACCGGACCCCCACCGAACCCCGGGCGCGACCGGGCCGATCGCCCGACGACGGTCATCGGGGTCGCGGCAGGTAGCGTGCGGTTCCTATGGCTTCCGGTTCCCACGGCGCCCCGGCGCCCGCCACCACCCGAAAGCGGCTCACCCCTTCGCAGATCTCACTGGCGATCGGTGGCCTGCTGGCCGTCGTCGTCATCGTCTCGGGGATCTGGGGCGGGCTGATCAACAACGAGCACGGCGACGAGGAGGTGACGCGGCACGTCTTCGTCAACATCCCCGGGCCGATCCAGGCCGCGTTCTACGTCACCCTGCCCGCCCTGTTCCTCATGGGCGGCTGGCTCATGGCGCAGCGGGTGCGCAACTGGGAGCGGGGCACCCCCGACGACCGCCGCACCACCAAGGCCAACGTCGCCCGCCGAATGGCCGACTTCCGGGCCGGCGTGTACATGCAGACGCTGATGCGCGACCGCGCCGCCGGCCTGATGCACAGCCTCATCTACTTCGGCTTCCTCGGCCTGTTCGCCGTCACCACCACACTCGAGATCGACCACGTCCTGCCGCCCGACTGGCGGTTCCTGCACGGCCGCACCTACCAGGCCTACGCCGCCTTCGGCGACACCGCCGGCCTGATGTTCGTCGCCGGCATGGTGTGGGCCATCCTGCGCCGCTACGTCCAGCGGCCCTACCGGATCCGCATCAAGAGCCGCCCCGAGGACGCCGTCATCCTCACCACGCTGCTCGTGCTGGGCGTGTCGGGCTTCCTCGCCGAGGCCTTCCGCATCGCCTACGAGGGCCGCCCCACCTACGAGCGCTGGTCCTACGTCGGCTACCCCCTGTCGGACCTCGTCGACGGCGTCGGCCGCCTCGGCACCTGGCACCAGGCCTGGTGGGTCATCCACGTCGTCAGCTTCGGTGCCTTCCTGGTGATCCTGCCCATCACCAAGCTGCGGCACATGTTCACCAGCCCCCTGAACATGTACCTGAAGGACCGGGCCCGGCCCAAGGGCGCCATGCGCCCCATGCCGAACCTGATGGAGACGTCCCTCGAGAGCTTCGGAGCCTCCACCATCGAGGACTTCACCTGGAAGCAGCTGCTCGACACCGACGCCTGCACCATGTGCGGACGGTGCACCTCGGTGTGCCCGGCCCACGCCACCGGCAAGCCCCTCGACCCACGCGAGATCGTGCTCAAGATCGGCACCGTGATGGCCCTCAGCGGCCCCGACCGCGGCGGCCCCGGACAGGTCTCGCCGCCGATCTCGATCGACCGCGAGATCACCGTGTCGAGCAGCTCGGTCTTCGAGCGGATCTCCACCGAGGAGGTCTGGGCCTGCACGACCTGCAAGGCCTGCGACGAGAACTGCCCCGTCAACATCGAGATCCTCGACAAG
>JBIKWW010000432.1:0-3348 GCA_044356125.1 Acidimicrobiia bacterium | reverse complement strand
GTAGTGTCACTAACCGTGCCCGCTCTCAGCCGCCCGTTCCGGGTCCTGGCCATCTGCTCGGTGTCGATCTTCCTGGTCTCGCTCGACGTGTCGATCCTCAACGTCGCGTTCCGCTCGATCGTCGCCGAGTTCGGCGCCGACCAGCGCACGCTGCTCACCTGGTCGTTCTCCGGTTACAACATCGCCTACGCGGCGGCGTTGCTCACGTCATCACGAATCGCCGACCGCATCGGGCGCAAGCGGGTCTTCATCGCCGGCACGCTCGTGTTCGTGGTCGGCTCGTTGCTCTGCGCGCTGAGCATCTCGGCCGAGATGCTGATCGTCGCCCGGGTGGTGCAGGCCATCGGTGGGGCGCTGCTCACTCCGGCGTCGCTCGCGCTGGTGCTCCCCGAGTTCCCCGTCGAGAAGCGGTCATCGGCCATCGGGATCTGGGGTGCGGTCGGCGGAATCGCCGCCGCGGTCGGCCCGACGGTCGGCGGCATCCTCGTCGACACGCTCTCGTGGCACTGGGTCTTCGCGGTGAACATCCCCTTCGGCCTCGCGGCGGTGTGGCTGGCGGTCCGCCACCTCCACGAGACGCCGCGGCTCGAAACCGGCTCTCCCGACGTCGTGGGCGCCGTCCTCTCGATGGCCGGCGTCGGCCTGGTCGTGCTGGCCATCGTCGAAGGCGACCGTTGGGGCTGGACGACCGCCCCGACCGCCGGCTCGTTCGTCGCCGGCTTGGTGCTCGTCGGCATCTTCGTGCGCTGGTGCCTGGCGCGGCCGAACCCGGTGCTCGACCTCAGCCTCACCCGCCTGCGCTTCTTCGCCGCCGGCAACCTCGCGTCGATGGTGTTCTCGGTCGCCTTCTTCTCGATGTTCTTCGTGAACACCCAGTTCCTGCAGGGCGTGTGGGGGTACTCGGCCGTGCGGGCCGGTCTGGGCGTGTCGCCCGGGCCGATCATGGCCGCGGCGTTCGCCTTCCCGGCCGGCAAATGGGCGGAGCGTCATGGCCACCGGGCCATCGTCACCCTCGGCTGTGTCGTGTTCGCTGTCGGCATCCTGCTGAACCTGCTCTTCGTCGACACCGAGCGCAGCTACTTGTTCCCGTACCTCCCGGCCATGCTGATCACGGGCGCCGGCGTCGGTCTCACCATCTCGACGCTCGGAGCCAGCTCCAACGCCTTCCTGCCGCCGCATCAGATGGCCATGGGCTCGGCGTTCAACACCACGGTTCGCCAGGTGGGTGCGGCGCTCGGGATCGCGATCGCCTCCGCACTGCTCGCATCCGGGCCGACCATCGACACGATGACGGGGTACCGCCGCTCGTGGCTCATGATCACCGGTGTCGCACTCGCTGCGGCCGCGGCGATGGGGCTGCTCTACCGCCGGCCGACCGACGCCCAGCGCACCGCCGCCGGTGCCGACGTGCGTGCGGCCGGGGGGGCCGCCGCTGGCGCGCACCGATGATCCTCGGGGAACCGCTCAGCGCCGGCCCAGCCGGTACCCTCGGCGGTGATGCTCGACTCCCTGCGCTCCGTTGTCCAACTCCGGCGCTTCGAGGCCGATCCCGTCGCCCGTCGTCTGGCCCGCTGCGGGGACGTCGCCGATCTGCGCCGCATCGCCCGGCGCCGGCTCCCGGCCGGTGTCTTCGACTACATCGACGGGGCCGCCGAGAGCGAGGTCACCCTCGCCCGCAACAGCGACGCCTACGCCCGCCGCGAGCTCCATGCGAACGTGCTGCGCGACGTCAGCGCCGTCGACACCACCTGCACGCTGCTCGGCCGTCCCCGGCCCGCCCCCCTCGTGCTGGCCCCCACCGGCTTCACCCGCATCGCCCACCCCGACGGTGAGCTCGCCGTCGCCCGCGCCGCCGGGCGCTACGGCCTGCCGTACTGCCTGTCCACGATGGGCACCCGCAGCATCGAGGAGCTGGCCGGAGCCGCCTCGGCGCCGCTGTGGTTCCAGGTCTACGTGTGGCGCGATCGCGGGCTGGTCAAGGACATGATCAGCCGCGCCGCGGCGGCCGGCTACGAGGCCCTGATGGTCACCGTGGACACGCCCGTGCTCGGACGCCGCGAGCGCGACGTGCGCCGGGGCTTCACCCTTCCCCCCAAGATCGGGCTCGACACCTTCGTCGACGGGGCGCTGCACCCGGCCTGGACGATCGACCTGCTGCGCAACCCCCCCATCACCTTCGCCAACATGTCCGGCATCGCCGGCATGGACGGCTCGAGCGCCGTGAGCCTGTCGGAGTTCACCGCCCGGCAGTTCGACCAGGGCCTGAGCTGGGAGTCGCTGGAGTGGATCCGGGCGGCCTCGGACCTGCCCGTGATCCTGAAGGGCATCCAGCGCCTGGACGACGCCCGGCGGGCCGTGTCCCTGGGCATGGACGCCCTGTGCCTCTCCAACCACGGCGGCCGTCAGCTCGACGGGGCGCCGGCACCGCTGGATCTCGTCGGGCCGGTGCGTGACGCCGTCGGTGACGGTGTCGAGATCCTCTGCGACGGCGGGATCCGGCGGGGCGGCGACATCGTGAAGGCCGTGGCTGCCGGGGCCGACGCCGTCATGATCGGCCGGGCCTACCTCTACGCCCTCGGTGCCGGCGGCGAGCGCGGCGTCGACTGGGTGCTCGACCACCTGCTCGCCGGTCTGCGGCGGACCATGGCGCTGTGCGGCCGAACCTCGATCGACCAGCTCGGCCCCGATCTGTTCCGGCCCTGACCGGCCGCCGGGCCCTACGCTCACGACCATGGGACGTCTCGCCGGCCTGGCCACCGCCGACGTGCTCCACGCCGTCCTCGACACCGACCCCGGCCGGGCCGAGGTGCGAGCCGAGATGGAGGCGGCCCATCAGGCCGCCTGGGTGGCCGCGCCGCCCCGGCTGCTCGAGCTCGCCCGGGTACGGATCGCCATGCTGCTCGGCTGTGAGGCGGAGGTGTCGGCCCGAACGCCGGCCGCCGTCCCCCACGTCGACGACGACACCCTCCGGGCACTGGCCTCCTGGCCGTCGGATCCCCGCTTCGACGTCTGCGACCGTGCCGTGCTGGCGCTGACCGAGCACTACGTGATGGACGTCGCCTCGCTCGACGACGCGACCGTGGCCGACGTCCGCGGTCACCTCGGTGACGATGGGCTCAACGATTTCATCAGCGCGCTGCTGATCGTCGAACAGCGGATCCGGCTCCGCCTGATCTGGGACCGACTCCTCGGAGGTATGTGACCATGCAACGATCACGCCGTATCGCCCCCGGCACCCGCTCCCACCCCGGGCTGCGGGCGGGCCTCGGGGGCATCGCCGCCGCCACGGTCCGTCTGGCGACGGTCGACGCCGTCACCACCGAGATCGTGCGCATGCGATGCGCCCAG
>JBIKWW010000431.1:0-3350 GCA_044356125.1 Acidimicrobiia bacterium | reverse complement strand
GGGTCGCAGCATCCCGGCGGCGCTCCTCGACGTCGGGCTCCGGGCCCCGACGGCCCCCATGCGCGAGGCGTTCACGGCTGCCGCCCGCAACTGGCAGCTCTCGAACGACTTCGCGTCGACGGCGTCGGTGCTCAAGACCGGACTCGACAGCGCCACGGCGGACGCCGTGCTCGAGACGCTGCTCGTGGCCTACGAGGTCGGGGGAAACGATCTCGATCGCCGACTCGTGTCCCTGATCGACGACCGCACCGCGGACCTCGCCTCCCGCCACGACGCCCGGTCCCGCCAGGCCGGGGTCCGCTTCGCCCGTTGGTTCACGATCGCCGTGCCCGTGGGCATGGCGCTCGTCGGGATTTCGATCGGGGACGGCCGAGCGGCCTATGCGACGAGCGGCGGCCAGCTCGGGATCGTCGCCGCCGTCGCCACCACGGCGCTGTGCTGGTGGTGGGCCAGTTCAGCCATGCGGTTGCCCGCCGAGGAACGGGTGTTCCAGCGGTGATCCGCCTGATCGCCATCGCCGCCCTGACGGGGTTCGCCGGTGCGACCCTCCTCCTGGCCGGGACCCGTTGGGCCCGCCGCACGAGCCTGGCCGACCGTCTCGCTCCCCATGCCCCCGCTCGACGGGGTCACGCCGTGGGGGTCACGACCTATGCGCAGTCGATGCGGGCCTCGCTGAGCCTTCTCGCCACCGAGCTCGGTGGCCGCCTGGCCCGGCTGGCCGGGGTGCACGAGGACCTCTCGGTCCGGCTGTGGCGCATCCACAGTCCCGACAGCGCAGCCGCCTTCCGGCTCCGGGAGCTCGGGCGCGGCGTGCTCGCCCTCGCCGCGACCGCAGCCCTCGTGGTGGTGTGGCTCCCCCCGCCGGCGGTGGCGCTGGTCCTGCTGCTCGCCGCTCCGGCGTTGGCCGTGCTCGTGACCGAGCAGTTGCTGGCCCAGGCGTCGGCCCGGTGGCAGCGGCGGGTCCGCCTCGAGCTGCCAGTCGTGACCGAGCAGTTGGGGCTCCTGCTCGGCGCCGGCTACAGCGTGCCCGGAGCCCTGCAGCGATTGGCGACGCGAAGCGATGGGGCCTGCGCGGCCGACCTCGCCCGGGTGTGCGGTCGGCTCCGCCAGGGCGCCACCGCGAACGTCGCGCTCCGGGAGTGGGCCGACGGCAGCGGTGTCGCCGCCGTCGGGCGACTCGTCGCCGTTCTCACCCTCGCCGAGGGAACCAGCGACATCGGGCCCATGATCACCGCCGAGGCCCGGGCGTCGCGCCAGGAACTGCATCGCGACCTGCTCGCCACCGTCGAGCGCTCGGCCCAGCAGGTCTGGATCCCCGTCACCGTCGCTGCGCTCGTCCCCGGGGTGATCGTGATCGCCATCCCGTTCCTCCATGCCGTCAGCCGATTCGCCGGATGACGGCCATCACCTGCCCGGCCCGCCACGGCCAGCTCGGCCGACCCACCAGACCCGCTGAACCAGACCCGCTGAACCAGACCCGCTGAACCAGACCCGCTGAACCAGACCCGACCCGGAACCACGACCCAGGAGCCCCTCCCGTGACCACCATCACCCCCAGCATCGCCGCCTCGACCTCCACCGTCCTGATCGGCCTGACCGTGCTCATGCTGTCCGCCCTCCCCGTGCGCCTCCGCCGTCATCGCCGACCGGGCCGAGACCGGCGTCCGACCCGAGCCCTGGGACTGCGGTCCGAACGGGGCGAGGGCGTCATCTCGGTGGCCATCGCCGTGCTGATCATGGCCGTGCTCGGAGCGCTGCTGTTCACCGCCTTCAAGTCGACCACCGACGACATGGGCACGCGCACCGACGAAGTCGTCAAGAAGATCAAGTGAGGTGACCGTCCGGGCGGGCCGCACCGAGGAGCGGGGGGTCGGCGTGATCTCCTCGAGCCTCGGGTTCCTGATGGCCATGACGTTCCTGCTCATGGGCGTGCACGTCGTGCTGGCGCTCCATGTCCGCACGATCGTCCGTGCCGCCGCCTGGGACGCCGCCCGGGCCGTCGCCCGGGATCCCGCTCACGATCGCGCCGCCGGAGAGGACCGCATCACGACCCTCATCGGTGGCCTGGAACCGCAGCTCCGCTGGAGCGACGGGCAGGGGGGTTCGCTCCAGCTGGAGGTGACGGTCCGACGGCCGGGACTGGTGCCCTTCGGAGTCCTGAGCGACCTGGCGACCACCCGCGCCGTCGTCGAGGTCCGGAGGGAGGGCTGGCGGTGAGGGGCGGGACCGGTCGTGCCATCAGGGCCGAGGGTGGGCAGGCCGCTGCCGAGGTGTTGGCCGTGGGCGCCATCGTGGTCATCACCGTCACGCTGGTGGTCGTCCGGACCTGGGCCGTGGTCGACGCCAAGTTCCGGATCGAGTCGGCCGCCCGGGAGGCGGCCCGTGCCTACGTCGAGGCGTCCGGTCCCGGTGAGGCCGACGCCGACGCACGAAGGGCGGCATGGTCCGCGATGGGAGTCGGAGGGCCGACGGACGTGCCCGGTGATCCAGCGGGCTTCTACGAACGACGGGGTGGGTTCGGTCGGTGCGAGCGGATCGACATCCGACTGCGGTGGGAGGTTCCGGGCCTACGGGCATGGGTGGTGACCCTCGGCGCCGTCACCGTCACCGGCTCGCACACCGAGGTCGTCGACCCCTACCGCACCGGTCGCGACGGACCGGCCCGGTGCGCGACCCCGGCCGGAGGGGACCCGTGAGCCGGCGCCGGGGCGCTGGCCGCCGACAGGAGCAGGGCACCGCCGTCCTCCTGGTGGCGGTGGTCGTGCTCGTCGTCACGCTGATGGGCCTCGTCGCCCTCGATGCGGCCGTCCGCTTCGCTGCGGTCCGGGAGGCTGCCGACGCGGCGACGAGCGCGGCGAACGACGCCGTTGCGGCGTTCGAGGACGACGAGTACTACGCGACCGGCGCCACCGACCGGTACCGGGCCGCCGACCTCGCTTCGGTGGTGGCTGCCGCGCTGGACCGGACCGGGCTCGAGCCATTCGAGCTCGCCAGCAGCCGGACCCGGATCGAGCAGGTCGCCGGACGCACCGTGGTGCTCGTGGATCTCGTCGGCCGGGTCCCGCTTCCCTTCGCCGGGGCGCTTCCCGGCCTCGCCGATCACGCCGACGTGGAGGTGACGGGCCGCGCCGTCCTCCGGGAAGGAACCCCATGAACGACGACTTCGAACCCGGCGGGTCGCCGCCGGGCAAAGGATCCGCCCCGGTCTTCGACCACGTTCCGGTGATCGCCGGGTGGACCCCTGCGGCACTCACCGTCGAGGGACTGGCCCGATTCGAGCACCGACAGGGGCAGGAGGCCGTGTACCGCCGTCCCCCGGGCACCGTGGCCACCCCCGAGTTGCTCGGCGG
>JBIKWW010000430.1:0-3359 GCA_044356125.1 Acidimicrobiia bacterium | reverse complement strand
GCGCTACGCCTACGCCCGGGTGGGGTACCACCGGGGCCTCGACCGGCTCCGGGGAGCGGGCTGGAGGGGATCGGGCTACGTCCGCTGGCGCCACCCCTCCAACCGCGGGTTCCTCCGCGCCCTCGACGAACTGCGGGCCGCCGCCGACGTCATCGGTGAGCGCGACGAGGCGAACCGTTGTGCGCAGTTCCTCCTGCAGCTGGACCCGGACTGGGAACGTCGCCCAGACCCGTCCTGAAGCGCCGCTCCCCGGTCAGCCCCGGGGCAGGTCCGCCCCGTTCTCGGCGGTCGTCGCGCCGAGCAGCGGCATGACCTCGTCGCACACGGACCGGACGTGCTGGACCACCTCGTCGGGCTCCCGCCCCACGTAGAACATCCAGCGGTCCATCCCCTGGTCGGCCAGCTCCCGCAACCGGGCGGCGATGGCCCCGGGGGGCCCCCACAGGCCCGGGGCCCGACTCCGCAGCCACTCCTCCAACCCGAGCTCGCGGGCCCGTCGCACGAGGGCCGCGCCGCGGCCGGTGGACCGGTAGGCGGCGGTCAGGTCGTGTGAGTCGGCACTGAAGCGGGCGACCGCCTCGCGCAGATCCTCGGGGATCTGCTTGCCGTCCATGGTGCCCATGGCGAGCCACGCCGTGCTGACCCCCAGCCCACGCTCCATGGCCGCTTCAACGGTGGGACCGAACACGATCTCGCTGTTCCACCACCACTGGAGCCCGTCCGGATCGCGACCGTGGCGATCGCAGGCTTCGGCGATCAGCGACCGGACGTAGGCCACGTTGTCGGGGCCGCACCCCATCGACAGCAGCGCTCCGTCGGCGACCTCGCAGGCCATGCGCAAGGTCGCCGGGCCGGCGACGGCGACCACGATCGGGACGTCCACGGGCCGCTCGATCCCCGACCAGCGGGCGGCGAAGGAACGGCCGTCGTAGCTGGCGGTCTCGCCGCGCAGCAGCGCCTTCACGGCCACGATGTACTCGCGGAGGCGGGCCACCGTCGCCGGGCGGCGACCGACGCCCCACAGCGCACTGTCGCCGGTTCCGATCCCCAGCACCACCCGGCCCGGCGCCAGTTCCGACAGCGTGGCCAGTGCGCATGCCGTCACCGATGGGTCCCGGGTCTGGGGGTTGGTGACCGCGGCCATGACCGTGGTGTGCCGGGTGGCCTGCAGCGCCAGGGTCATGTGGACGGTCAGGTCCCGCATCAGTGCCGGGGAGTCGGGGATGGCCAGGGCCGCCACGCCACTGCGGTCGGCGTGCCGCCACCAGGAGAGGGCGTCGTTCGTGGTTCCCTGGTGGGCGACGTTCAGCGCCACCAGCGGGGCCCGCACCTGCTCACCCGGTGGCCGGGTGGACGGCTCCCGGCCCGATGTCATGCCCGTTCTCCCGACGATCTCTTCGCGACCATTGTCTGATGTTACTGGCCCGGCCAGATGTCACCCATAGAGCCTCCGAATGACCTTTGACCACAGATGTCTGATCTTTTACGCTCGGATCTGGCACCACCACGGAAGGACACCGCATGGGCACCTGGACGCTGATCACGGGCGGAACAGTCATCGACGGCACGGGCGCGGGGGCGAAACCGGGCCACGACGTCCTGCTCCACGGCGACCGGATCGCGGCCATCGGCCCCGCCCTCGACCGGGAGCAGCATGTTCCCCGGGGCGACACCCTCGTCACGGTCGACGCCACGGGCCGGACGGTCATGCCGGGAATGATCGACGTGCACTGCCACACCAGCTTCGGCGAGGTGCGGATGCAGGAGGAGCAGTGCCTCTACACCAGCCGCGAGCTGCGGGTGCTTCGCAGCGCCACGAACCTCCCGCGCCTGCTGCGGGCCGGGGTGACGAGCGTGTCCGTCCCGGGCGGCAGCTACTTCATCGACGTCGCCCTGCGCGAGGGGGTCAAGGAGGGAATCCTGAAGGGTCCCCGCATGGCCGTGGCCAGCCGGTTCCTGTCGACCGACAACGGCATCGGCTCCTACTACCCCTCCGATGTCGGGGTGCCCGAGGGGAGTGTGGGTCAGGTCGTGAACACGGTCGACGAGATGGTCCGCGAGGTCCGCTTCCAGGTGAAGAACGGCGTCGATCTGGTCAAGATCGGCGACAGCGTCTACGGCCAGCACGAAGCCTTCTCCTGCGATGAGATGAAGGCGATCGTCGACACCGCGCATCGGCTCAACACCAAGGTCACGATCCACGCCCGCGGATCCAACAACGTCCGCAGCGCGGTCCGGGCGGGAGTCGACTGGATCCAGCATGCCAACGTGATGACCGACGACGTCATCGACGAGCTGGCGGAGTCCCGGATCCCCGTCGCCCCCGTCCTCGTGCTGCTGGCCAACCTGCTCGACTTCGGTTCGATCGTCGGGGTGCCCGTGTGGAAGCGCGACGTGTACCGGCGGCTGCTCGATCAGGCCAGCGAGACCTACAACAAGGCCCGCAAGGCCGGTGTCGTGTTCATGACGGGAACAGACTCCGGCTTCGCGGCCACTCCCTACGGGGAGTGGCACGCGCGCGAGATCGAGCTGCTGATGACCTACGCCGGGCTCAGCGCCCTCGATGCCATCGCCGCCGCCACGAAGAACGCCGCCGTCACCCTCTGCGGCAAGCACGACGTCGGCTCCATCGAGGTCGGCAAGGCGGCCGACGTCATCGTCGTCGACGGCGATCCGCTGCGCGACATCCGTGTCCTGCAGGACCGTCGCAACATCGCCGTGGTGATCGCCGCCGGCGTCATCCAGCACTTCGACGACGACGTCCTTGCCACCCGTCACCCCTACGACCGCGCCCAGCACATCGCACCGGGTGAGATCACCTGGGACGTGGTGTTCGGCAGCGGCGATGCCAGCGGCCTCGACCTCGCGAACCTCAACCAGGACATCGCCATGGACATGGTCCGGGATCTGCGCGCCGCGGGCAAGGCGGCGGCCGGCCAGGCGGAGGACTGAGCCGGACACGGCGCGATCAGAGCCCCGGGCCGCTCCCGCTCGCACCCGTTCCCGGACCCAGCGTGTCGATCAGCGCCTCGACCCGGGCCTCGTAGGCGTCGGCCCCGATGTCCCGCAGACCAGCCCCGTCCGGCCGCAGCTGCAGCATCGACGGCGTGTGGAACGCCAGGTGCTCATGACGGAGCGACAGCTCCGCCGCCCGGTCGCGCACCTCGTCGGGCCGACCGGCGAGGGTCATGCGATCCACCATCGCAGGAGGGACCGAAGCGACCATCGCCGGCCAGTCACCCCGGGACGCGGCGGAGCGCACACCGGCGGCGGCATCGCCGAAGCCCATCCGGGCGAAGACGTCGGCGTAGGCCCCATGCTGCGCGTAGAACGCGATCTGGGCGGCCGCGGCGCGGCGG
>JBIKWW010000428.1:0-3367 GCA_044356125.1 Acidimicrobiia bacterium | reverse complement strand
CACGGTCACGGTCGGGCTCACCGGGCCCACGACGGCCGGGCCCACTTCGGGCGGTCGGGGGGCCCAGGGATCGAGCGGAGCGTTCTGGGGAGCAGGGTCTTCGGTCGACATCGTCTTCGTCCTTCTGTGGTCACCGGTCCGGGGACAGGATGGGTGAGGTATCGCAGGTCATCGGTGAGATCGGGGTGAGACGACGGTGAGCGTCGGGTGAGAAGCCCCCCGAATCCGGCTGAGCCGTTGATCAGCGCGCTGATCAACGGGCGGCGGCGGCCACTGCCGTGGCGACGGCGGCGTCGAGCATCGGCTCGGTGAGACGACCCGTGAACGTGTTCTGCTGGCTCGGGTGGAAGCAGCCGACGAGGGTGACCGGCCCGTGGGGGCCCGTACCCTCGGCGACCGAGCCGTGACCGAACCGGGGCCGGGGGCGGAGGCCGAGCTCGGCGGCGGCGATGTCGTGGGCGAAGGCCCCCAGGGCCAGGACGGCCCGCACCGAGCGCAACGCCGTCAGCTCCCGACGCAGGAACGGGAGGCAGGTATCGCGCTCGGCGGGCGTCGGCGCGTTGCCCGGAGGGGCGCACCGAACGGCGGCGGCCACCCAGCAGTCCGCGAGGCGCAGGCCGTCGTCGGCGGCGGTGCTGGTGGGCTGGTTGGCCAGACCCGCCCGGTGCAGGGCCCGGAACAGCCAGTCCCCGGAGCGGTCCCCGGTGAACACCCGCCCGGTGCGGTTCGCGCCGTGGGCGGCCGGCGCCAGCCCCAGCACCAGCAGCCGGGCGGCGGGGTCCCCGAAGCCCGGCACGGGCCTGCCCCAGTAGGTCTGGTCCCGGTAGGACGCCCGCTTGTCGCGGGCCACCTGCTCCCGCCAGGACACCAGGCGTGGACAGGCACGGCAGGCGGAGATGTCCCTGGCCAGGGCGGTCAGGTCGCGGGGAAGGGCAGGTTTCGTGGGCAGGCCGTCAGGCTGGCACACGCCCCGGCCCCGGATGGCGGACCCCAGATGGCGACCCCGGATGGCGGACCCCAGATGGCGGACCCCAGATGGCACAGTCGCCCGACGGCGGTAGCGTGCCTCCGATGGCGACACGGCGCCCCACCCCTTCCCCCACCACGACGGTGCTGCTCGTGCGGCACGGCACGACGCCGTCCACCGGGAAGGTCCTGCCCGGGCGGGCCCCCGGTCTGCACCTTTCCGACGAGGGTCAGCGTCAGGCCGCCGCCGTCGCCGAGCGCCTGGCCACCCTGCCCCGCATCGACGCCCTGTACTCGTCCCCCCTCGAACGGGCCCGGGAGACCGCGGCGCCGCTGGCCCGGGCTCTGGGCCGCCGCGTGACGATCGAACGGGGCCTGCTCGAGTGCGACTTCGGGGACTGGACCGGCGCCGAGCTGAAGGCCCTCATGAAGCTGCCCGAGTGGACGACCGTCCAGCGCTACCCGAGCGGCTTCCGGTTCCCCGGCGGCGAGTCCTTCGCCGAGATGCAGACCCGCATCGTCGGTGCCGTCCAGCGGCTCTGCGAGCGTCATCCGGGCGGGGTCGTGGCCGCCTTCTCCCACGCCGACCCCATCAAGGCGGCGGTCGCCCACGCCATGGGCACCCACCTCGATCTGTTCCAGCGCATCGTGATCTCGACCTGCTCGGTGACCGCCATCACCTACGGGGCGTCGGGGCCGGTGGTGCTCACGGTGAACGACACCGGCAACCTCACCGGGCTGCGGCCCTCCTGATCCGATGGCCACCTTCGAACCGGGCCACGTGGACGCCTTCCTGGCCGGGGCCATCGGGCGGCCCGGAGCCAGGACGTTCTTCCTGCAGGTCGCCGGCGACGGCGCGCTCGTGTCGATGAAGTGCGAGAAGCAGCACGTGGCCACGCTGGTCGAGGCCCTCGGCGCACTGCTGCGCGACCTCCCGCCGGTCGACCGGGCGTCGGTGCCCACCCTCGGCGGTCTGCGCACGCCGGTCGTCGCCGAGTGGTCGATCGGGCCCATGGGACTGGGCTACGAGGCGTCGACCGACCGCATCGTCATCCTCATCGGCCAGATGCCCGGCGGCAGCGAGCGCAACGACCGTGACGATGACCCTGACGACGACCGTGACGACGATGACGACGAGCTGACGCCGGCCAACGCCACCGTCCGCTGCTCCATCACCAGGGCCCAGGCGGCGGCGTTCATCGAGCAGGGAACGGCCCTGGTGTCGGCCGGCCGGCCGCTGTGCCTGCTGTGCTCCTCGCCCATCGATCCCGAGGGCTTCACCTGTGCCTGCTGGAACTGAGGCAGGCGGAACCGGGGCGGGCGGACCCGCGCCGAGCGGAACCCGACCCGTCGACGATCCGGCCGCCGTCGCCGACGGCTGCATCACCGTCGTCGGGCGCATGCCCAACAGCTCCAACGCGACGTTCCTCGTCGTCGTGGGTCCCGAGGAGGTCGATGCCGACGCTCTGCCCCACGACGACCGCAACGTCCCCCAGGTGGGTCCCGGTCAAGCGCTCGGGATCTACAAGCCCGGCCGCGGCGAGCGACCGCTGTGGGACTTCCCTCCCGACCTGTGGCAGCGCGAGGTCGCCGCGTTCGAGCTCTCCCGGCTCCTCGGCTGGCGCGTCATCCCGGCCACCGTCCGCCGGGACGGCCCCTACGGCGCCGGATCGGTGCAGCGCTTCGTCGACGCCCGCTTCGAGGAGCACTACTTCACGCTCTACGAGCAGGAGGAGCTGCGGCCCCAGCTCCTCACCATGGGCGTCTTCGACGTGCTGGCCAACAACGCCGACCGCAAGGGCGGGCACTGCCTGATCGATGCCGACGGCCGCATCTGGGGCATCGACAACGGACTGTGCTTCCACGTCGAGCCCAAGCTGCGCACCGTCATCTGGGAGTTCGCCGGCGAGCCGCTGCCCGACGACCTCCTCGCCGACGTCACGCGCCTCGCCGGACTCCAGCCCGGTGACGACGCTCTCGCCCCGCTCGCCGGTCTGCTCGACGGCGACGAGCTCGAGAGCCTGCTGCAGCGCGCCCGACGACTCCTGCACCGGGGCGTCCTCCCCCACCCGCGTTCGGACCGGGCCTACCCCTGGCCCCTCGTGTAGGGCCCGTCGGGATCGGGGGAGGGCCCGTCGGGATCAGGGGAGGGTGACGGCGCCCAGGTCGGCACCCTGGACGAGGCGGGCGAACTTGGCGATCACACCGCTCGTGTAGCGGGGCTCGGGGAGCACCCACTCCGCCCGGCGCCGCTCCAGCTCGTCGGCGTCGACCAGCAGGTCGAGGGAACGGCTGGGCACGTCGATGCGGATCCGGTCGCCGTTGCGGACGAAGGCGATGGGCCCGCCGTCGACCGCCTCGGGCGCCACGTGCCCGATGCAGAAGCCGTGCGTGCCCCCCG
>JBIKWW010000061.1:0-11861 GCA_044356125.1 Acidimicrobiia bacterium | reverse complement strand
CGACGACGTGGTCGACGTGCTGAAGGACGTGTCGGTCTGGTCGAGCCGCTACGGGCAGGGTCCGCAGTACACGCGGGCGGCGTGCCTGTTCCAGGACCCTCCCGAGCACACCGAGTTCCGCAAGCTCTTCCAGAAGGGCTTCACGCCGCGCATGGTCGGGCGCCTCGAGGACGAGATCGAGGAGCTCGCCGGCATGCTCGTCGAAGCCATGCTCGCCATCGAGTCGGGCGAGGGCGATCTCCACGATCTGTACGCCTGCCCGCTCCCGGTCATCGTCATCGCCAAGCTGCTCGGCGTCCCGCCGGCCGACATCGCGCAGTTCAAGCAATGGTCCGACGAGCTCGTCGCCTGCTTCAACAGTCCCGATCCACGCGCCCCGGAGGTCATCCGGGGCCGCCTGGCCGCCTACTTCCAGGGCTTCATCGACCACCGCCGGGGCCTGCTGCACGAGGCCGGCGTCACCGACCCGGGCGAGGAGCATCTCGGAACCGTCGTGCCCAACGATCTCGTGTCGGGCTTCGTCGTCGCCGTGTACCAGGGCCGGCGTCTCACCGACGACGAACTCCACACGATCCTCATCCAGCTGCTCGTGGGCGGCAACGAGACGACGACCTCGCTGATCACCAACTGCATGCTGCGGCTGCTCGAGGACCGGTCCCGGTGGGAGGCCGTGTGCGCCGATCCGACCCTGATCGACACCGCCATCGAGGAGAGCCTGCGCTTCGATCCGCCGGTGCTCGGCCTCTTCCGGACCTCGCTGGAGCCCACCGTCCTCCACGGTGTCGAGCTCGCCGCGAAGACCAAGCTCATGGTCGTCTACGCCGGCGCGAACCGCGATCCCGCAGTGTTCAGCAATCCCGACTCCTTCCGGCTCGACCGCTCGCCCGAGGAGCTGCGCCGTCACCTCTCGTTCGGGCTCGGTCACCACTTCTGCCCCGGCGCGTCGCTCTCGCGGCTCGAGGCGCGTGTCACCCTGCGCCTCTTCGCCCGGCACCTGCCCGGCCTCCGACTCGCCGGCGAGTCCGAGCGGATCGCCCCGTTCAACCTCTGGGGGCGCAAGCGCCTCCCTGTCGCCTGGAGCTGATGACCATGTCCACCACCCCCCTCGAGATCGTCAACGAGTTCATCCGCCGCATCGAGCGGCGTGACCTCGACGCCGCCGTCGAGCTCCTCGCCCCGAACTGCGAGTACGACAACGTGCCCATGAGCAAGGTCCATGGCCCCGACGCCGTGAAGGCCGGTCTGGGGCCGTTCATCGGTGCCTGCAGCGAGGTGTCGTGGGTCGTCGAGCGGGAGGCGGCCACGGGCCCGTTCGTGTTCAACGAGCGCCTCGACCGCTTCCACATGCCCAACGGATGGCTGGAGATCCCCGTCGCCGGGGTGTGGGAGGTCCTCGACGGGCGGATCGTGCTCTGGCGCGACTACTTCGACCTGGCCACGTTCCGCGCCCAGATGGCGGCGCTCAACGGGGGCTGATCCGGCCGGACCCGGTCACTGCTCGACGCCCTGCCAGTAGGGCGCGCGCAGGGCCCGCTTGTTGATCTTGCCCATCGTGGTCCGGCCCAGATCCTCCACGAAGTCGACCGAACGCGGGCACTTGTAGTGCGACAGGCGGTCGCGGCAGAAGGCGATCAGCTCGGCTCCCGTCACCTCGTGGCCGCCGCGCAGCATCACCAGCGCCTTGAGCTCCTCCCCCATCTCCCGGTGCGGGACGCCGATGCAGGCGACGTCGAGCACCGCAGGGTGCTGGACGAGGACCTGCTCGGCCTCCGCCGGGTAGATGTTCGCTCCACCGGAGACGACCATGTCGCTGAAGCGGTCGGTGATGTAGACGTAGCCGTCGGCGTCGACGTAGCCGATCTCGCCCAGGGTGAACACGCCGGGAGCGATGTGCGCGGCCCTCGTCTTCTCCGGGTCGTTCGGGTAGACGATGCCGCGACCGGTCGAGTCCTCGAAGAACAGGCGGCCCTCCTGTCCCGGGCCCAGCTCGTTGCCGTCGTCGTCGAAGATCCGGGCCCGGAAGGGCGGCAGGCAGCGGCCCACGGAGCCCGGGTGCTCCAGCCACTCCTGGGAGCTGATCTGGCACGTGGTGCCGACCTCGGTGGCACCGTAGGCGTCGGTGAACACCGGGCCCCACCACTCGATCATCGCCCGCTTCACGTCCACGGGGCACTTGGCGCCGGTGTGCGCGACGAGCTGCATCGAGGACACGTCGTAGGCGCGCTTGACGTCGTCGGGGAGGGCGAGCAGGCGCACGAAGTGGGTGGGGACCATCACGGCCGTCTCGGTCCGGTACTCCTGGATGGTCCGCAGCGTGTTCTCGGCGTCGAAGCGGGCCAGGATCACCGACGGCACGCCCGCCACCAGGAGGCGCATGCCGCTCAGCGGGCCGGTGTGGTACATCGGGCCGACCACGAGGTGCGTGCCGAACGCGGCGAACCGGTTCTTCTTGAGGCCCTCGAGGTGCTCGGCGATCGTCGACCCGCCGGCGAACATCGTCGGCGGGAGCTCGGTTCCCTTCGGCTTGCCCGTCGTGCCCGACGTGTAGAGCAGGTTCGGCCGGGGGACGGCGTCGAGCGACGCCTCGCCGACCGGCGCCGCGGCGAGCCACTCGTCCCAGTCGAGGACCCCGTCGGTCGCCGGGCAGCGCCACGCGACGACGGTCCCGACACCGGCCTGGCGGGCCGCCGCCACGCCCCGCTCCAGTGTCTCGGGACCGACGAACAGCACGCTGGTGCGGCTGTCGGCCAGGATGTAGGCGGTCTCATCGGCGGTGAGGTGGAAGTTCACCGGCACCGTCGACGCGCCGGCGATCAGACCGCCCAGATGGGCCAGTGCCGTCTCCCCGGCGTTCTCGGCGAACACGGCGATGCGGTGGGCCGGGCCCAGGTCCGCCGCCCGCAGGGCGTTGGCCACGCGGTCGAGGGCGTCGTCGACCTCGGCCCAGGTCATGGCCCGGTACGGGTCACGAAGGGCGATCTCGGTCGGGCGTTCAGCAGCGAGCAGACGGGCGAAGGCGGGCACGGGGGACCTCAGGTTCGGGACGAGCGCTCAGCGCGAGGACGGGCGGGTGGACCCGCGATGGACGGCGGTTCGCATGATCGACTCGTCACCGCGCCGCCACAGCACCGTGAGGGTGAGCGAACTGATCACCCAGTGGTCGGTGTCGCGGCGGAGGACGTCGTCGTAGTAGCCGCCGATGGTGAAGAAGGGGCTGTCCGCCGACGGGTCGAGCACGTGCTCGGCCTGCATGTACATGCGGCACGTGGCCCGGCGCCCGTCGATCGTCACCATCGGGTTCGTCATGGTGTGCTGGGTGGCGGCGAGACCGCTGAAGAGCGGGGTCACCCCGGCCACCCAGTCGTCGGCCCGGACCCGTGACGCCGGACGGCCGTTGTAGGAGGAGAAGTCGGCGTCGATCTCGTCGGCGAACACGGAGCGGTACATCGCCCAGTCACGCGTGTCGATCCCGAGGGCGTAGCGGTACAGGGTCTCGCAGATGTCCTGGTGGTCGGTGCGGGCGCCGTTCATGGCCGTCGCCTCAGGAGGGCGCCACCGCGTTGAGGAACGGATTGGTGAGCCCCGGGGCGCCCTGGTACTGGGGCCGCAGCTCCCGGCTGGCGAAGCACCAGCGGCCCTCCACCTTCACGTAGGTGTCGTCGTAGTAGGCGAGCAGGATCCCCGGCGTTCCGTCCACCCGCTGGAAGTTCTCGAAGATGTACCAGCGGCCCGAGGCGCGCTCACGGCCCTGATCGTCGGAGGCCTCGGCCCGGACCGCCCCGTTGGCGACCATCTGCACCACGGCCGCGAACCCGCCCATGGCCTGGTGCCAGAGCGTGACGATGGCGTCACGGCCCTCCACCCTCCGTCCCCGGCCGAGGTTCCAGACGGCATCGGGCGCCCAGGTGGCGCCCCACTGGTCGCCGTCACGGCGCACGACGGCGTCGGCGTAGCGGTGCACGAGATCGGCGATGTCGTCACGGAGGCTGCTCATGGGATCCTCACGGTCACTCGGGGGAGAAACTGACCGGACGGTAGATTTGCCCGACCGGGCCCGCAGGAGCAAACGTGCGTCCATGATCGCCGAGCACAGCCAGCGTCCGCTGATCGATCTCCTCGGGCTCCACGGGCGCGGCGCCGTCGTGACGGGCGCGGCGAGCGGCATCGGACTGGCCACCGCGACCCGGCTGGCCGAGGCCGGAGCCGACGTCGTGGTGGCCGATCTCGACGCCGGCGCCGCCGGGGCGGCGGCGGCGCGCATCACCGCCAACGGGGGTGGACGGGCCGTGGCCCTGCGCATCGACGTCACCGACAGCGCCTCGCTCGCCGCCGCCGCCGATCTCGCCGTGGCGGAGTTCGGGCACCTCGACATCTGGGTCAACAACGCCGGGATCTACCCCACCACGGGGCCCGCCCTGGAGGCGACCGACGAGTTCATCGACCACATGATGGAGGTCAACGTGCGCGGCAGCTTCGCTGGAGCCCGCGAGGCGGCCCGGAGGATGCAGCGCGGCGGTGTCATCGTCAACCTGGCCTCCACCGCGGGGTTCCGACCGGCCGCCGGGATCAGCGCCTACGTCACCTCCAAGCACGCCGTGATCGGGCTGACCAAGAACCTGGCGCTGGAGCTGGCTCCGCGCGACATCCGCGTCGTGGCGGTGGCCCCGGGCGTCATCGACACCCCCGGGGTCCAGGCCCAGCTGGCACCGCTCAAGGCAGCCGGGCTCGACGTGGCGTCGCGCATGACCCGGACGCCGCTCGGCCGGGCCGGCCACCCCGACGACGTCGCCCGGGTCATCACCGTGCTCGCCTCGGACCTCGCCGCCTGGGTCACCGGGGTGACCGTTCCCGTCGATGCCGGCAGTCTCGTCAGCTAGGCCCACTGCCCCGTCCGCAGGAGACGCCGTGAACCAGCCCGCCCACTCGCCCGCCGACCCTCCCCGGTACTCGCCGGTCGCCCCGGAGGTCCTGGCCGACCCCCACGGCGCCTACGCCGAGCTGCGGTCGCGCTGTCCCGTCCACCGGACCGACGACCTGGAGCGGCCCCTGTGGTCGCTGGCCCGCACCGGCGACATCCTCTCCGTGCTGGGCGACCCCGAGCTGTGGTCCAACCGCAAGGGGCCCGGCGTCGGGATCTCCCGCCACAGCGTCGGTGACGTCCAGCATGACGACCCGCCCGAGCACACCCGTCGACGGGCCTTCCTGCGCTCCCCGTTCCTGCCGTCCGCCGTCGCCCGGACCGAACCGGCCCTCCGCTCGCTGGCCGGCCGCCTGGCCGACGAGCTCGCCCCCCGGGGCGGGTGCGAACTGCACGACGACTTCGCCCTGGCCCTGCCCGTCGAGAGCTTCTGCTCGCTGCTCGGTGTCGACATCGACGACCGGGACCGGTTCAAGGCCTGGGCCGACGACCTGGTGGCAGCGATGGCCTACGCCGACCGCGGCGGCGAGGGCCGACGGGGCATCTCGGCCTTCTCCCGGGCCGAGATCGAGCGCCGACGGGTCCTCCAGGCAGCGGGCGAGCCCCTGCCCGAGGGCTTCCTCAGCCACCTGGCGACGGCTCCGTACGGCGACGACGGATCGCCCATGGCCATCGAGGAGGCCACCAACACCGTCTCGCAGTTCCTCATCGCCGGCCACGAGACCACGACGTCGCTCATCACGAACCTGATGTGGCGGGTCCTGGAGCGCCGTGAGCTCTGGGAGCAGCTCGTGGCCGACCCCTCGCTCATCGAGGAGGCCATCGAGGAGAGCCTGCGCTTCGACCCGCCCGTGCTCGGCCTGTGCCGGACGAACAACCGACCCACCGAGATCGGCGGCGTGGAGCTCCCCGAGGACAGCAAGGTCATGGTCCTGTACGCCTCGGCCAACCGTGACCCGGGGCTGTTCGACGATCCCGACACCTTCCGGCTCGACCGACCGCTGCAGGACACCAAGCGGCACCTGTCCTTCTCGTGGGGGATCCACTACTGCCTGGGGGCCGGGCTGGCCCGGCTCACCGCACGCGTCGCCATCGAAACGCTCGTCGAGCGGTTCCCGGGCATGCGGGCGGCCGGTCCCAGCCGCCGCATCGAGGCACCGTTCCTGTGGGGGCGCAAGGCGCTCCCCGTCAGCTGGACCTGATCCCGGAGGGACCCCATGGCCACGATCCTCGCCCACATCACCGTCAAGGAAGGCAACGAGGCGCGCTTCGAAGCGATCGCCCGCCAGCTCCACCAGTCCACCCACGCCCACGAGACGGGGGTGCGGGCCTACGGGTACTGGCGCGGTCAAGCACCGCGCACGTACTACACGCTGCTCGCGTTCGACGACTTCCGCAGCTTCCTCCGCCACCAGACGAGCGAGCACCACGAGGGGGCGTCACCCGACCTGGGCCAGGTCATGGAGGGAATCCGCCTGGAGTGGGTTGACCCCATCCAGGGCGCCTCGACGCTGCCGCCCACCCAGACCCAGGACATCCCCGACGACGCCGACGAGCTGACCCGGCGCTACGCCCGGCGCTTCGCCGCCCAGATCGCCGACTGGTGGTCCACGCTGCGCTGAGCGGTCCGGGCTCGCCGGACCAGAACCGCAGGCCCGGCGACGCGACCGCGTCGCTCCGTTGGGGGTTGTCCCCGGGCACCGGTAGCCTCGCCCCTCGTGTTCACGGGCATCGTCGAGGAGTTGGGAACCGTCCTGGCGCGCACCGACAACGGACGCGGGACGACGTTCCGCTTCGCTGCATCGGTCGTGCTCGGCGAATCGGGCCTCGGGGCGTCCATCGCCGTGAACGGGTGCTGCCTCACCTTGACCGCCTCCGGGGACGGCTGGTGGGAGGCCGACGCCGTGCCCGAGACCCTCAGCCGCACCAACCTGGCCGATGTGCAGGTGGGCGATCGGGTCAACCTCGAGCGACCCGTACGCCTGGCCGACCGCCTGGGCGGCCATCTGGTGCAGGGGCACGTGGACGCCGTCGGTGAGGTCGTCGACCCGGCGCCCGACCTCCGTGTACGGATGCCGGTCGACCTGCTCCGCTACGTCGTCGAGAAGGGTTCGATCACCGTCGACGGCTGCAGCCTCACCGTGGTGAAGCCCCTCGACGACGGCTTCACGGTCGCGCTGATCCCCCACACCATGGAGGTCACGACACTGGGCGCCCGTCGCCCCGGCGACCGCGTGAACCTCGAGGTCGACGTGATGGCCAAGTACGCCGAGCGGCTCCTCGCCTTCGCCCTGCCCGCCACCGCCTGACCCAGCCTGACCCAGCCTGACCCAGCCTGACCCAGCCTGCCACCGCCTGCGCCCGGCCCGCACACCCTCCGCACCGCCCGACCGACCCCCACGAGGCCACACCATGCCCATCGCCGCCATCGAGGACGCCATCGCCGCCATCGCCCGGGGCGAGATCGTCGTGGTCGTCGACGACGAGGACCGCGAGAACGAGGGCGACCTCATCATGGCCGCCGAAGCGACCACGCCCGAGAAGATCGCCTTCTTCCTCGAGCACACGAGCGGCTACATCTGCGCCCCGCTGACGGGTCGGCGATGCGACGACCTCGACCTCCCGCTGATGGTGCTGTCCAACACCGAGAGCCACCGGACGGCCTTCACCGTCACGGTGGACTACCGCCACGGCACCTCGACGGGCATCAGCGCCTATGACCGGGCGGCCACGATCCTGTCGCTCGTCGATCCCGAAACCCGCCCCGGGGATCTCGCCCGGCCCGGGCACATCTGCCCGCTGCGGGCCGCTCCCGGCGGCGTGCTGAAGCGCGCCGGCCACACCGAGGCCGCCGTCGACCTGGCCCGCCTGGCCGGGTTGCGACCGGCGGGCGTGCTGTGCGAGATCGTCGCCGCCGACAAGATGGGCATGGCCCGCATGCCCGAGCTCGAGGCCTTCGCCGAGCGCCACGACCTCCTGCTCGTCACCATCGCCGACCTGATCCGGTACCGACGCCGCACCGAGAAGCTGGTGCGGCGGGTGTCCGAGGCCCGGATCCCCACGCCCCACGGCGAGTTCACCTGCTTCGCGTTCGAGTCGCTGCTCGACGGGGTCGAGCATCTCGCCTTCGTGAAGGGCACCATCCCGGGTTCGCGTGACGTGCTGGTGCGGGTCCACAGCGAGTGCCTCACCGGCGACGTCTTCGGGTCGCTGCGCTGCGACTGCGGGCCCCAGCTCAACGACGCCATGCGGCTCATCGACGAGGAGGGCACGGGCGTGGTCGTGTACCTGCGCGGGCACGAGGGCCGCGGCATCGGCATCGGCCACAAGCTGCGGGCCTACGCGCTGCAGGAGCAGGGCGCCGACACCGTCGACGCCAACACCGCCCTCGGGCTCCCGGTGGACTCCCGCGAGTACGGGATCGGAGCCCAGATCCTCAGCGATCTCGGGGTCACGACCATGCGGCTGCTGACCAACAACCCGGCCAAGTACGGCGGTCTCGAGGGCTTCGGTCTCGACATCGTCGGCCGGGTCCCCCTCCCGTCGCGTGTGAATCCCGAGAACGCCCGCTACCTCACGACCAAGCGAGACCGCATGGGCCACCTGATCGACGAGGTCCTCGAGGTGGACGGGGTGCGTCAGCTCGGCGAGGTGGTCGAGCCGTGAGCGGCGGCGGTGCCCCCCGGCTGTCGATCGAGGGCGCGGCCACGCTGCGCGTGGCCGTCATCGCCTCGCAGTGGCACGAACGGCTGATGGATGCGCTGCTCGACGGCGCCCGCCGTGGCCTGCGTGACGCCGGCGTCGAGACCGACCCCGTCGTCGTCCGCGTCCCCGGGGCCTTCGAGCTGCCCGTGGCGGTGGCGAACCTGGCCCAGTCGGGCCACTTCCACGCCCTGGTGGCCCTCGGGCTGGTGCTGCGCGGCCAGACCCCGCACTTCGACTACGTGTGCCAGGGCGTGACCCTGGGCATCACCGAGGTGTCGGTGCGGACCCAGGTCCCGATCGGTTTCGGGTTGCTCACGTGCGACACCGAGGAGCAGGCCTTCGCCCGAAGCGGCCTGCCCGGGTCGACCGAGGACAAGGGTCACGAGGCCGCCCAGGCCGCCGTGGCGACCTATCTCGCCATCCGCAACGCCGCCTGACCCGGACCCCGGCCGCAGGGCTCCGGGCTAGCCGCGCACGCCCAGTCGCAGCTCCTCGAGCGCCCGCATGCCGAACCAGGGCCGGTGTCGGGGCGAGGGATCGAGCAACCACCAGTCGGCCACCCGCTCCAGCAGGACGCGGTGGGCGATGACCTGCTCGAGGCGTGACAGCCCGGCCCCGGGGCAGTGGTGCTCGCCCTGGCCGAACGCGACGTGACGGGCCGAGTTCGGCCGGTCCAGATCGAGTGCTGCGGGCGCGGGGAACACCCGGGGGTCGCGGTTGGCGGCGGCGAAGCGCAACAGGATCGTCGACCCCTTGGGGATCGTGACGCCGTGGAGTTCCACATCGGTGGCGGTGTGCCGGTACAGGCCCTGCGTGGGGGACTCCAGACGGAGCACCTCCTCGACGAACTGCGCGATCTTCGCCGGCTCGGCCCGCAGACGGGCGTGCACGGCCGGGTCGCGCAGCATCAGCCACACGCCCGATGCCAGCGCGAACGTGGTGGTCTCGTTGCCGCCGATGTAGAGATGGTCGACGGTCGACAGGATCTCGGGGTCGGTGAGCTTCCTCGTCGGCGCGCCGTCGTGCTCCTGGAAGTCGACATGGGCGAGATGGGAGATGACCGTGTCGTCCGGGCGACGGCGCTTCTCCTCGACGATCGAGAGGATGTAGCGCTGGAACTCGACCCCCTTGGTCGCCACGTCGCGCTGCTGCTCGGGGGTGAGCCTGCTGGTGAACGGCATCGCCCACGCCTCGGACCACACCTTGAGCTGGGGCGTGTCCTCGACCGGGAAGCCGAGCATGACCGTGATGATCCGAACCGGGAGCGGCATGGCGAAGTCGGCGATGAACTCGATCTCGCCGGTCTCGCCCGGAGCCGGCAGCCAGGCGTCGACCAGCTCGTTGACGACCGCCGTGATGTGCTCGGCCTGGCGGGCGGCGCCGCGGGCGTTGAAGAACCCGTCCACCAGCGCCCGGTAGCGGCGGTGCGCGGGCGGGTCCACCGACAGCGGGCGCTTGCCCACGTTGCCGGCGCGGTAGATGCGGATCGCCTCCGGGTCCTGCATGAGGGAGTCACGCGGGGCCGTGCCGTTGGGGAAGAGATCGGTCCGCTTGCTCACCCAGGCGAGATCCTCGTAGCGGGTGAGGACGTGCATCGTCGTCCCGGGGATCCGGTAGATGGGCGCGTCCTCGCGCAGGCGGTCGTACGCGGGGTACCAGTCCTCCTGGGTGGCAGGGTCCCAGAGGTCGACGTGGGGGCAGACCGTGGGATCACCGGTGGGCTCAGCCACGGCCGACGAACCCCCACTCGCCCATGATCTGCTGCTCCGAGGCGACCCGGGTGGCCAGCAGCGCGGCACCGCGGGCGGCCAGCTCGGCATGGTCGGCGGCGAGGACGGCCTCGAGCGAGCGCGACATCGCCTCACCGGCGAGCTCGTACACGGTCGTCACGTCGTCGAGGTGGAAGCTGTCGCGGGGCCCGGCGGCCACGGCATCGAGTGCCTCGGCCACTCCCGCCGCCCCCGGCAGCGTGCCCAGGGTGTCACGGGCGAAGGACTCCATCGCCACCGTCTCCTCGCGCATCCAGGCGATCTCGTGGGCGGCCCGGGTGGCGCAGTTGCGCAGGACGTTCTCGAGCATCTGGACGATGACGCGACCGGCGTCGGAGCGGACCTCGGGGCCGATCACCTCGAGCAGCTCGCGTCGGCAGTCGAGCAGGATCTGCTCGGTGGTCGGTCGGGAGATCACGCTGCACCTCCGGGTTGGGCGCCGGAGCCGGCGGCGGACTGGAGCTGGTCCCAGGCGGCACGCAGGGCATCGAGCGGCTCGGCCAGCCCGGCGCAGGCCCCCAGGAAGTTGGTGTGGCCGACGGTGGCGGCGTTGATGTTGTAGGTGGTCATGACCCCGCCCGAGGCACCCGCGCCCATGGCGTCGAAGGACTGCATGAGCTGGCTGAACACCTTGACCGTGCCGACCACCGAGAAGTAGCCCGCGGTGGCCTGGTTGACCTGCAGCTCCGACGCTCCCGTGCGCTCCCGGAAGCGGGCCAGGAAGGCCTCGGGATCGGCGGCGTAGAGCCCGGGAGGCGCCGCCGCGCTGTAGCTGATGTACCAGCCGAGGTCCTCCCGGGGGTCGCCGATGTGGGCGTACTCCCAGTCGATCACCCGGTGCGAGCCGTCCTCGGGGTCGAGCAGGATGTTGGCGGGCTGGAAGTCCCCGTGCTGGAGGCAGAACCCCATGGGCGGAGGCCGGTGGGCATCGAGCCAGGCGGCGATGAACCGCATGATCGGGCTCGACTGGGTGAGGCCGAGCTCGGCCGCCCTCCAGCTCCCGTTGATGCCGCTCATGTAGTCGCCCCACCAGGTGGGCCGGGCGAGGGCGGCCGGGACGCTGTCGAGCGGAACGGCGGCGACGCGGGTCATCGTGTCCACCAGGGCGTCGCGGTGGACGGCCAGTCGGGCGTCGTCAGGTCCGGCGCCGGATGCCACGAGGGCGTTGAGCTCGGCCTGCATCGACGGGCCCGAGCAGAAGTCGAGCACGATGGCCTTGGTGCCGAGACGCTCGCCGGAGGCGTCGTAGAAGCGCGGGGCGGGCATCGGGAAGCCGTCGGCCCCGGCGAGGAACTGCAGCACCGCCCACTCGGCGTCGCGGTCGGTGACGAGCATCGTCTTCTCCGGGGGCGGATCCCCCCGCAGCACCAGGGTCTCCCGGGTGCCGTCGGCCCACTCCACCTCGGCCCGGGCCATGACCCGGCGGTACCCGCCGGTCATGAGCGAGTAGTCGTGGACGGTGGCGGGCC
>JBIKWW010000060.1:0-11870 GCA_044356125.1 Acidimicrobiia bacterium | reverse complement strand
AGCCCTACCGGAGCCCCGAGCTCGACCGGGTCGACGCCCGCTTCCGCTCGATCGCGCCCGAGGACGTCACGCCCGTGGACTACGGCGACGTCTGCGTGAACGCGGACACCGAGGCGCTGGAGGCCCGGGGCCTGCCCCTGCCCACGACCTACCAGGACCTCGCCGATCCCCGATACCGGGACCTCCTGGTCGTGCAGGACCCGGCCCGCTCGTCCCCCGGCCTGGCCTTCCTGCTCGGCACCGTCGCCGAGCTCGGTGAGCCCGGCTGGACGTCGCTGTGGGAGCGCCTGCGCGACAACGGGGTCAAGGTCGTCAGCAGCTGGGACGTCGCCTGGAACACCGAGTTCAGCGGCGGCCCGGGGAAGGGATCACGGCCGCTCGTCGTCTCCTACGCCTCGAGCCCGCCCGCCGTCGTGCTGTTCGGTCCCGATCCGGCCGCCACCACCTCGCCCGTGGTCGCCCTCCCCGAGACCTGCTTCCGCCAGGTCGAGTTCGCCGGAATCCTGCGCGGCACCAAGCGCCTCGACGACGCCCGGACCGTCATCGACTTCCTCCTCGGCGAGACGTTCCAGGCGGATCTGCCGCTCAACCTCTTCGTGTTCCCCGTCCGCTCCGGCGTGACGCTGCCCGAGGCGTTCACCCGGTTCGCGGTGAGCCCGGAACGGCCCCGGGAGCTGGACGCCGGACGCATCGCGGCCAACCGCGACCGATGGATCGACGAGTGGACGTCCATCCTGGGCTGACCCCGGTCCGGACGCGGGCGGCGACGGGGGCCCGGAGCCCGGCGTGGGCCCGGGCGGCGGCGATCGGGGCGGCAGCGCTCGTCGGCCTGTTCGTCGTGTGGCCGGCCGCGCACGTCCTGCACCGGGGGGCCGGACCCGGTGTCCTCGCCGAGACCCTCGGTGACGCCCGCATCCGGCGGATCCTGGGGCAGACCATCGCCCAGGCGGCGGCTTCGACCGGGCTGGCCGTGGGCGTCGGACTGGCCGTCGGGATCGTGCTGGGCACCTGGGAGTTCCCCGGCCGCAGGATCGTCAGCGCGCTGATGGCCTCGCCGTTCGCCCTGCCCAGTGTGGTGGTCGGGGCGTCGTTCCTGGCCCTGCTCCCGGAGCGCTTCGAACGGGGCTGGGGCGTGATCGTCGCCGCCCACGTCTTCTACAACGCCGGGATGGTCGCCCGCACGGTCGGGGACGCCTGGGCGGCGACCGATCCCCGCCTCGACGACGCCGCCGCCACCCTGGGGGCCTCCCCGGCAGCGGTCGCCCGGACCCTGCTGCTCCCCCAGGTCGGCCCGACGCTCGGGCGGCTGGCCGGGCTCGTCGGAGCCCTGTCGCTGGGCACCTTCGGCATCGCGCTCGTGCTCGGGGGCCCGTTCCGGCCCACCACCGAGGTGGAGGTGTGGCGGCAGTCGGTGCAGCTCTTCCGCCTCGACCGGGCGGCCGCCCTGGCCCTCGTGCAGCTCGTGCTCGTCGGCTCGTGGCTGTGGTTCACCAGCCGGTCCCGGGTCGCCGCCGCCGCTCGTCAGCGGGCCACCGACCGACGCCGCCGGCCCGACGCCCGATTCGCCCGCCTCGGCGCCCCCCTGCTGGTGATCATCAGCGCGCTGATCATGGCCCCGATGGCCGCGCTCCTGATGCGGGCGCTGCACCAGCCCGACGGATCCCTGGGCCTCGCCAACTTCCGGGCCCTCGCCGGCACCACGCGCGGATCGGGTCTCAGCGGCGAGGCCCTGGCCAGCGTCGGGGTCTCGCTGCGCATGGGCGTGCTGGCGGCGACCGGGGCGGTGGCCGTGGCCGTCGCCGTCGCCGCCGCGCTGCCCCGCCTCGGGCCCCGGACCGGTCGTCTGCTCGAGACCGTCGTCTCGCTCCCGCTGGCCGTCTCGTCGGTGGCCCTCGGACTCGGGTTCCTGCTCGGCTTCGCCCGTCCTCCCCTGGCGTGGCGGGCCTCGTGGTGGCTGATCGGGGTCGCCCAGGCCGTCGTGGCCGTGCCGTTCGCGGTGCGGATCGTGCTGCCCGCCGCCCACCGGATCGACCCGTCGTGGCGCGCCGCCGCGGCCACGCTCGGGGCCGCTCCGTGGCGGTGCTGGTGGACGATCGAGCGACCCCTCCTGATGCCCGCCATCGGGGCCGGGGCGGCCATCGCCGGAGCCATCGCCCTCGGTGACCTCGGAGCGTCGTCGTTCCTGTCCCGGCCGTCGACGACCACCGTGCCGGTGGCCATCGTGCGGCTCTCGGGCCGCCCCGGGGCGGCACTGACGGGTCAGGCGAACGCGCTGGCCGTGATCCTCGGCGCGCTGACGATCGTGCTGGCGGTGCTGTCGCAGCGGCGGACGTCGCGATGAGCTCCGCCGTCGCGCCCGAACCCGGCGTCCCGCCCGCACTGGTGATCGAGCAGGTCGTCGTCGAGCTGGGAGGTCGCCGCATCCTCGACCGGGTCGGCCTGGTGGTCGGACCCGGCGAGCTCGTCGCCCTCACCGGAGCATCGGGCTCGGGCAAGTCCACGCTGCTGCGGGCCGTGGCCGGGCTCGTCCCCCTGACCGGCGGGCGGATCCTGCTCCGGGGAGCCGACCTGGCCGGGGTGCCCACCCACCGCCGCGGCATCGGCATGGTCTTCCAGGACCAGGCCCTGTTCCCCCATCTCGACGTGGCCGGCAACATCGCCTACGGGCTGCGGATGGCCCGTACACCGCGGCGCACCCGGTCCGCCCGCGTCGACGCCCTGCTCGGGCTGGTCGGGCTCGATCCCGAGCGGGTCCGCCACCAGGCCGTGTCGACGCTGTCGGGCGGCGAGGCCCAACGCGTCGCGCTGGCCCGGGCCCTGGCTCCCGGGCCTGCCGTGCTGCTGCTCGACGAGCCCCTCTCGGCCCTCGACCCCGACGCCCACGCCCGCCTCGCCGCCGATCTCCGCCACGTCCTGCAGACGACCGCCACGACGACGCTGCACGTCACCCACGACCGGGCCGAGGCCGCCGCCGTGTGCGACCGAGTCGTCGACCTGGCCGCCCTCGGGCCCGGCCCGTCGGCCTGAACGGTGAGCGGCCCGCCCCGGGGCGGGTCCGCCTCCGGTACCGTCGGCGCGGTGATCCGCCTCCCCGAAGCGAGCAGCCCCGACGCCGTGCTGCGCCACATCGAGCCCGGCACCTCCCTGATCCTCCCGCTGTCCAACGGCGAGCCCGTCGCCGTGATGGACGCCGTCGAGGCCGCCGCCGACGGGCTCTCGGGCGTCACCGTCCACCAGATGCACGCCCTGCACGACCGCCCCTACCTGCACGGCGCCCACCGCGGACGGCTCGACCACGTCTCGTACTTCCTCTCGGGCATCACCCGGCCCGCCTTCGCCGAGGGCGCCATCGACTTCGTCCCGTGCCACTTCAGCGAGATGCCCGCCCTGCTGCGGCGCCGCCCCGGGCCCAAGCTGATCGCCGCCGCCACGTCCATGCCCGACCGGCACGGCTACGTGTCACTCGGGACCAACGCCGACTACGTGGCCGCCTTCATCGGCAAGATCCCCCTCTTCGCCGAGGCCAACGCCCGCATGCCCCGTACCTACGGGCGCAACCAGATCCACCTGAGCCAGCTGGCCGGGTGGACGGCCGTGGACCGGCCGCTCATCGAGGTGCCACCCGTCGAGCCGACCGCGGTCGAGCAGGCGATCGGCGCCATGGTCGCTGAACGCATCCCCAACGGGGCGACGATCCAGACCGGCATCGGTGGCATCCCCAACGCCGTGCTCGCCTCCCTCTCGGAGCACCGCGACCTCGGCATCCACACCGAGCTGCTGTCCGACGGCGTCATCGACCTCGTCGTGGCCGGCGTCGTCAACGGCGTCAACAAGGTCCGACGCCCGGGCAAGGTCGTGGCCACCTTCTGCCTCGGCACCCAGCGCCTCTACGACTTCGTCCACGAGAACCCCGTGATCGAGTTCCTCCCGGTGGACTGGGTGAACGACTCCCGCCTCATCGGCTCGGACCCCTGCTTCGTGTCGATCAACGCCACCACCGAGGTGGACCTGCTGGGCCAGTGCGCCAGCGAGACGATCGGCGGGCGCTACTGGTCGGGCAGCGGCGGGCAGGCCGACTTCGCCCGCGGCGCCATGTACAGCGAGCACGGCCAGGGCTTCATCGTGCTGCCCTCCACCAGCAAGGGCGGCACGATCTCGCGGATCGTCAGCCGCCTCTCCCCCGGTTCGGTGGTGACCACCCTCAAGAACACCGTCGACCACGTGGTCACCGAGCACGGCGTGGCCGCCCTGCGGGGCCGCAGCCTGCGCGAGCGGGCCCGGGCGCTGATCGCCATCGCCGCCCCCGAGTTCCGCGACCGGCTCACCGCCGACGCCCGGGACCTCGGCTACCTCTGACGCGCCGGCACCCCTGCCTCCGCAGCGCCGCGGGCCGCCTCCTGGTGGCGCAGGATGCGGGCCGCCTCCTGGTGGCGCAGGATGCGGGCCGCCTACTGGTGGCGCAGGATGCGGGCGATCGCCGCCGCCTCGTCGACCTGGGGGGTCCCGCTGACGTCCACCACGACGTGGTCGAGCGTGCCCGAGAAGATGAACGGCGACTCGTAGGGCCCGGCCGGGGATCCGGAGTCGAAGCCGCACGACAGCGCGTCACCGGCCAGCGAGAACCCGGCCCGGGGAAGGTGCGGGGTCGTCCCCGTTCCGGCCACCACCCCGTCGATGGACAGCGTCACGTCGAGCCCGTCGTCGGTCGGGCGGCAGCTCACCCCCAGCGCCACCGGGCAGTCGAGCGGGACGGGCACCGACGACGACACCACCGTCGTCACCAGCTCGCCCGTCGTGTTGGCGTAGTGCAGCCGCCCATCGGACACGTACAGCGCGTAGCCCCCGAAGCGGCCCCCGTCGGCCAGCAGCACGCCCGAATCGCCCGACCCCACCACGCAGTGGGCGGTGATGGCGTGGGCCCGGCCGAGCGTGTTGACGGCCGACTGCCGGGGGACGGGGAAGGACCCGGGCCGGAACACGTAGCGGTCCTGGGGCGCCCGCTGGCCGGGACGCACGGCGAAGGGACTGCGCAGGCTGTGCAGGGGCAGGGCGTCGAAGCGCTGCGCCTCGCGCCACCACAGCTCCTGCAGCTCCCGCAGGCGCTCCGGATGGGCGGCGGCCAGGTCGACGGTCTCGGAGGGGTCGACGGCGACGTGGTACAGCTCCCAGGGATCGTCGTCGTAGCTGCGGAACGGGTCCTGCAGGGCGTAGTTGGCCAGCCCGGCCAGCGGGTGGTACGCCACCGCCTTCCAGCCCTCGTGGTAGATCGCCCGGCACCCGAACTGCTCGAAGTGCTGGGTCGGACGGTGCTCGGGGGCGTCGGCGGCGCGCAGGGCGGCCACCATCGAGGCCCCGGCCAGCGGCACCTGGGCGACGCCGTCGATGTGGTCGGGCATGGCCACCCCGACCGCCTCCAGGATCGTGGGCATGAGATCGATCACGTGGGCGTACTGGTGGCGGACCGACCCCCGCTCGGACTCGGGGATCCCCGCCGGCCAGTGCACGATGAGCGGATCGGCGGTGCCGCCCTCGTGGGTCTCGCGCTTCCAGCGCTGGAACGGCGTGTTGCCCGCCAGCGCCCAGCCGTAGGGGTAATGGGGGTTCGTGGTGCGGTCACCGAAGGCGTCGAGATGGCGCAGGTTCAGCTCCGTGCCCGCCGCCACCTGGTTGTAGAAGAGGTTGGCGTTGACCGAGCCGTGGGCGCCGCCCTCGGCGCTGGCCCCGTTGTCGGACAGCACCACCACTACGGTGTCGTCGAGCTCGCCCATGGCCGCCAGCTCGTCGAGGAAGCGGCCGACGTGGTGGTCGGTGTGGGCCAGGAACCCGGCGAAGGTCTCCATCGCCCGGGTGGCCACCGCCCGCTCCTCCTCTCCCAGCGCGTCCCAGGGCGTCACCCAATCCGGTCGGGGCGTGAGCTCCGTGCCCGCCGGCAGCAGGCCCATGGCCAGCTGACGGGCGTGGGTGGCCTGGCGCCAGGCGTCCCACCCGGCGTCGAAACGGCCCCGGAAGCGGTCGCGCCACTCGGCGGGCACGTGCAGGGGCGAATGGCAGGCCCCGACGGCCAGGTAGCAGAAGAACGGCTTGGTGGCCGAGGCGTTGCGGTGGTCGTGGACGAGCTCGATCGCCCGGTCGACGAGGTCCTCGGTCAGGTGGTAGCCGTCGAAGCGGGGCGGGTCGGTCGGGGCGTTGTCGACGACGAGGTCGGGCTCCCACTGGTTCGTCTCGGGGCCCAGGAACCCATAGAAGCGCTCGAAGCCCTTCCCCAGCGGCCAGCGGGCCCGCGAGGACGCGGCGTCGGTCTCCTCGGCCGGCGCCAGGTGCCACTTGCCGAGGGCCCAGGTGCTCCAGCCGGCGTCGCGCAGCACCTCGGAGAGGAAGCCCGTCGACTTCGGGATGCGCGCGTGGTACCCGGGGTACCCGGTGGCCACCTCGGTGATGCCGCCCATGCCCGAGGTGTGGGGGTTGCGACCGGTGAGCAGGGCGGCCCGGGTGGGCGAGCACATCGCCGTGGTGTGGAAGTTGCGGAAGCGCACCCCGCCGGCGGCCAGGGCGTCGAACGTCGGCGTGGGGATGTCGGAGCCGAAGCAGCCGAGCTGGGCGTAGCCGACGTCGTCGAGGATGACGATGACGACGTTGGGAGCGCCCGGGGGCGGGACGGGGCGGACCGGCCAGGCCTCGGTGGACTCGGCCTGGGTGCGGCCGACCGTTCCGGGAACGGGGGCGCCTTCGGGGTAGGTGAGCATCGCGGCCGACCGTAGCCGGTGGCGCCCCCAGCCTCACCGGCTCGGCCCGTCCCGCTCCTCCCTGCGGTCCTGCCGTCGGGCCTGCCGCTGGGCCCGCCGTCGGGCCCGACGGCTGCCGCGCAGGGAGATCACCGCCGTGGCCACCATGGCGTAGAGCCCGACGACGACCGACAGCAGCCCGAAGACCATCATCGGCGGCCGCAACATCAGGAACCCACCGGCCATCGACAGCAGACCGAGCAGCAGGAACACCGGCCCGACCACCTGCACGATCGGGGCCGTCGGCGGCGGCGCCGGGGCCCGTGGGGGGACACCACCCGTCGAGGACGGACGCCACGGCCCGGGGTCGGCCGCCCGGCGGGCGGCGAGGACGAGCTCGGCGTCGTAGAGCGAACGCCGGTCGGGGTCCGAGAGCACCGACCAGGCCTCGTTGACCCGCGCCATGCGGACCTGTGCGTCGGGCGGCGACCCGGGCGAATCGGGGTGCAACCGCCGGGCCAGGTGCCGGTACGCCGCCCGGATCTCGGCCGACGAGGCGCCAGGGATGACGCCGAGGACCTCGTAGTGGGTCACCACCGCCTCCCCCGGGGGACGCCGACCAGTGCCGGGCTCAGCAGGGCCGGGCTCAGCAGTGCCGGGCTCAGCAGGGCCGGGCTCAGCAGGGCCGGGCTCAGCAGGGCCGGGCTCAGCAGTGCCGGGCTCAGCAGGGCCGGGCTCAGCAGGGCCGGGCTCAGCAGGGCGGGGCTCAGCAGGGCGGGGCTCAGCAGGGCGGGGCTCAGCAGGGCGGGGCTCAGCGGCGGCCGGGCGGACCGCTCACTTCGGGGGCATGCGGATGCCGCCATCGCAGCGGATGGTCTCGGCGTTCATGTAGCTGTTGGTGATCGTCTCGACCACGATCGAGGCCAGCTCCTCGGGCTTGCCCAGGCGCTGGGGGAACAGCACGCCCTTCTGCAGGTTCGACTTGAACTGCTCGGAGGCGTCACCCTGGCCGTAGATCGGGGTGTCGATCAGGCCAGGGGCGACGGTGTTCACCCGGATGCCCGAAGCCGCCAGGTCGCGGGCCACCGGCAGGGTCATGCCCACCACGCCGCCCTTGGATGCCGAGTAGCTGGCCTGGCCGATCTGGCCGTCGAACGCGGCGACCGAGGCGATGTTGCAGACGGCCCCGCGCTCGCCCGACTCGAGCGGCTCGGTCTGGCTCATGGCCGTGGCGGCGATGCGGATGGCGTCGAACGAGCCCACGAGGTTGATGGCGATGACCCGCTTGAACCAGTCGAGATCGTGGGCCGAGGAGTACTGGCCGTCCTTGCCGATCGTGCGGCTGGCGAAGCCGACGCCGGCGGAGTTCACCAGGACGCGCAGCGGGCCCATCTCCTTGGCCGCCTCGGTGGCGGCGATGAGGTCCTCGGTCCTGGTGACATCGCAGGGCACGAAGATGCCACCGATCTCGGCGGCGAGGGCCTTGCCCTTCTCGGCTTGGCGTTCGAGGTCGGCGACGACGACCTTGGCACCGCGCTGGGCCAGCAGGCGGGCCGAAGCCTCACCGATGCCCGAGGCGCCGCCCGTGACGATGGCAGAGCAACCGTTGATGTCCATGACGGGCACGCTACGCCCTCCGACGCCGTGCACCGAAAGCGGGAGGGCTGGGGTCACGACAGCGCGCCGGTTCGGCGAGACTGGGTCAGATGCCTGCGTCCCGGTGGAGCTTCCCCCACCCCGACACCGCCGATGCCGACGGCCTCGTCGGGGTCGGCGCCGATCTCGCCCCCGAGACGCTCGTCCACGCCTACCGCAACGGCATCTTCCCGTGGCCCCACCACGGGGTCCGCAAGCTGCCGTGGTTCTCCCCCGACCCCCGCGGTGTGCTCCCGCTCGACCGCCTCCGCGTGTCCCGTTCGCTGCGCCAGACGATGCGCCGGTCGGGATGGACCACGACCATGGACCACGCCTTCGCGGAGGTCGTGCGGGCCTGCGCCGTCCGCCCCGGGGAGGGCACCTGGATCATCCCCGCCATGCAGGCCGCCTACCAGCAGCTGCACGAGCTGGGGGTGGCCCACAGCGTGGAGGTCTGGGACGGTGACCTGCTCGTCGGGGGCCTCTACGGCGTCCGCTCCGGTGGTGTGTTCACCGGCGAGTCGATGTTCCACCGGGCGACCGACGCCTCCAAGGTCGCCGTCGCCGATCTCGTGGACCGCATGAACGAGGCCCGGGCCGGGCTCATCGACGTGCAGCTCATGACCGACCACCTCGCCTCGCTCGGCGCCCTTCCCATTCCCCGGCCGCTGTTCCTCGAGCTCCTCGAGGAGCTCCGCGACGACGACATCACCCTGCCGACCGATCGCCGTCCGGCCGCCCGCCTGGCCGGCGGCACGGGCCCCTCGGCGGATGTCGGCGACGAGGAGCTCAGAACCGCCTGATCGCCCGGGACCCGACCTCGAATCCCCGCCCCGAGCGCGGCAGCTCGCAGCGGACACCCGACGTCGACGACGAGCAGCGGAACGGACCGAACGACGCCGTCCTCCCGTAGGCGAGCACCGGGGTGCCCGGGCCCCCGGCGATGGTGTCGCCCTGGCAGCTGAACAGCCGCGCCGGACGGGCGTCCGCGGTGAGCGAGGCGCTCGGCACCCAGTCGAGCTCACACGACGCCGGCCGGCGGGGCGCCGTCCCCACGAACCGCATCACCTCGCAGGTCACCTGGGCAACGGGGAAGATGTCGCCGTCGGCCTCGAAGTAGGCGCAGTTGATGTTGCCCGAGGGGGATCGGAACAGGGTGATGCCGCCCGCCGAAGCCACCGGCACGGCCGAAGCCACCGGAACGGCCGAAGCCACCGGGCCCGGTCCCAGGCCGAGCGCCAGCACCACGAGGACCGGGCGGGCGACCCGGCCGATCCATGCACGGGTCATTGCGGGGATCCTTCGGCACTGCGCACCTTGACGACCTTCACCAGCGAGCTGAGGGCCAGTGACACCACGATCAGTGCCGCCGCCAGGCAGTACTGGAGGGCGTCGGCGGGCTTCTTGGCCGTCGTGAACTTCTCCAGGGCCTTGATGGCGACGACGAGCACGATCACGTCGGCGAGCTTCTTCTTCAGGTCGTCGAGCGAGGAGATCTCGAGCCAGTCGGGCACGTCGAGATCGGAGACGAACAGCTCCCACAGCCCGACCGTGATCACCAGGAGCACGGTGGCGAGCAGGAAGACGTCGATGGTGGACAGGACCCGGACGAGGGCGAGGTTGTCGTCGCCGTCGAGCAGGGCCCGCACGTACTCGTAGACCCCGTGGACTCCCCATGCGAAGGTCGCCGCTGATCCGGCGAGCAGCCCGAGGCAGGCGACGACGACCAGGTAGCGCGCACGCTCGAGGACACGATCCACGGCGGCGAACCTAGTCAGTCGAACAGGCGGGCGGGTGGCGCGTCCGACGCCGGTCGGGGCGAGCGGACGCCCAGGGGCTGGACCGCCGGGGCCGACCCGGCGCTGTCGGTCCGGGTCCGCTGGGAAGCCGCCGCCTCCACGGCGAGGCGGTCGACCAGGTCGTTCATGGGGTGCCCCGAGTGCCCCTTGACCCACCGGAAGGCGATCTGGGCCCGACGCTCCCGGTACAGCGCGACGAGCGGCTTCCACAGGTCCTGGTTGGCCACCGGCTGCTTCTGGGAGTTCCTCCAGCCGCGCTGCTCCCACCCCGCCCACCAGCGGTCCCGGAAGCAGTTCACCACGTAGGTGGAGTCGCTCACGACCACGATCCGGGCGTGGTGCTCCTCTGCGAGCAGCGTGCCGAGCGCGTCGAGCACCGCCCAGATCTCCATGCGCTGGTTGGTGGAGGCCCGCTCCGACCCGCTGCAGGTTCGGCCCCCGCCGTCGAGCGCCCACGCCCACCCCCCCGGGCCCGGGTTCCCGGAGCAGGCCCCGTCGGTGTACACGATCAGCTCGGCGGCGCTCACCCGACGATGCTGGCACGCCCGGCCCCGCACCCCGGATCAGGTGGCCGGAGCCGGCACCCGCGGGAGCTCGACGCGGACCCGGGCCCCGCCGCCCGACCGGGTCAGGACGGTGAGGCGCCCGCCGGCGCCCTCGACGATCCGACGCGACATGTCGAGCCCGATCCCCGTCGAGCCGCGGGTGGACGAACCCCGGACCGGTCCGAAGCCGACCGGGAACCCCGGACCGTCGTCGTCGACCAGCACGGTCACGTGCTCGGCGGCGCCGAGCTCCACCCGGAACGGGGTCGCCTCCGGCGTGTGGCTGAAGACGTTGTCGATCAGGGCGTCGATCACGGCGGCCACATCGGACTCGGTCACCGACGCCAGAGCCCGCTCACGGGGCACGAGCACCTCGAAGCGGCGGTGCTGGTCCTCGGCCAAGGGGCGCCAGAAGTCCGTACGCGCGCGTATCACCTGGCCGACGTCGCACACGATCCCGAGGCCGGCCCGCACGGGTTGCTGGGCGTCGCGGATCACCTGGTCGACCGAACGTGACAGCTCGTCGAGGGTCCCCTCGATCCGCAGCCGGGTGTCGCCCCCGGGCAGCACGCCCACCTCGGCACGCAGTGCGGTGATCGGCGTCCGCAGGCGGTGCGAGAGGTCGGCCAGGGCCGAGCGCTCGGTTCCGATGAGCTCCTCGACCCGCTCGGCCAGCGTGTTGAGGGCCGACCCGACCTCGCGCACCTCCGGTGGGCCGCTGGGCAGCGACCGGGCGGTCAGGTCGCCACGGCCGAGGGCCAGGGCCACATCGGCCAGCGACCGGACCGACACCACCACCGAGCGCCCGATGCGGTCGCTCACGAGCACCGACAGCGCCACCAGCCCGGCCCCCAGCACACCCAGCAGCGCCCACGAGCGCAGGACCCCGGCCCGCAGCTGGGAGTCGGGCACCAGCACCCGCACGACGGCCGTCGTCCCGTCGGAGCGGGGCACCGGTTCGTAGATCACCAGGCCGCCGGGGACGGGACGGTTGAAGCTCTCGCCGCCCTGGGCCCGGGCGAGCGAGTCCGGATCCACCAGGCGGTCCTCGTAGATCACCTGGCCCGACCCGAGGACGGATCCGTCGGGGAACACCACCGAGACCTGCCGCGGTCGGGCGGCTCCGGCCACGCTGAGGATCGCCCCGGGCACCCGGGGGTCGCCGGCGA
>JBIKWW010000427.1:0-3407 GCA_044356125.1 Acidimicrobiia bacterium | reverse complement strand
CGAGCTCGCTGTAGCCGTTGCACAGCTCCCGTCCGGCGACAATGTCCTCGAAGCGCTCCGTCATCCCCGGTTCCGATCGGTGGTCGCGGGCCAGGGGTGAGACCTCCTTGGGATAGTCCGTGACGAACACCGGCCCCCAGAGGGTGTGCTCGGCCGTCTTCTCGTAGAGCTCGAGCAGCAGCTTGCCCGGCCCGTACCCGGGCTGCACGGCCACGCCGTGCTCCTCGCACAGGGCCCGCAGGGCGTCGACACCCAGGCCGAGACCCACCTCGCGCCCGATCGCTTCGCTGGTCAGCTCGGCCAGGGTGCGACGAGGCCAGGGCGGGGTGAGGTCCAGCTCGCGCCCGTCGTAGCTGAGGACGGTGGATCCGGTGACGGTCCGCGCCAGGTGGGCCACGAGCGTCTCGGTGAGGCGCATCTGATCCTCGTAGTCCCAGTAGGCGGCGTACACCTCCACCATCGTGAACTCGGGGTTGTGGCGGGGGCTCATGCCTTCGTTGCGGAAGACCCGGCCGATCTCGTAGACGCGCTCGAAGCCGCCGACGACGAGCCGCTTGAGGTAGAGCTCGGGGGCGATGCGCAGGTACAGGTCCATGTCCAGCGCGTTGTGGTGCGTGACGAAGGGCTTGGCCAGCGCGCCGCCGGGAATCGGCTGCAGCAGCGGGGTCTCGACCTCCATGAAGCCCTGCTCGTCGAACCAGCGGCGCATGAGGGCCACGATGCGGCTGCGGTCCCGCAGGGCCCTGGCCGATTCGGGGTTGACCACCAGATCGACGTAGCGCTGCCGGTAGCGCGTGTCGGTGTCGGTGAGGCCGTGCCCTTTGTCCGGGAACTGGCGGCGGGCCTCGGCCAGGAGCCGCCAGTCCCGCACCTTGACCGACAGCTCCCCCTTGCGTGTCTTCATGACGTCACCGGTGACGCCGATCCAGTCGCCGAGCGACAGCGACGTGAAGGCCTCGAAGTCGGGTGTCACGTCGGCCGGAGCGAAGAGCTGGATGCGCCCGGTGGCGTCCTGGAGCTGGCCGAAGGTGAGCTTGCCCTGGCCCCGGCGCAGCATGAGGCGCCCGGCGAGCGTCACCGACGTGGTGGACTCCTCGCCGGCCTCGAGCCTGTCCTCCCACTCGGCGGCGAGCGCGGCGGCGGTGGCCGTCGGCTCGAAGCGGTAGGGGATCTCCAGTCGCGAGGACCGTTCGTCAGTCACGGGCGCCCATTCTGCCGGGTGCCCGGGTCGGTCCGGGTCGGGTTCCCGCCCCGGTCCCGTCGGTCCCGGGTCGGTCCCGGGTCTTTCCCGGCCCGGCTCGGGCTCAGTCGAGGTTCTTCTCGTGGATGAGCCGCAGGCCGTGCAGGGTGATCCACGGGTCGTTGTGGGTGATCGTCCTGGTGAAGGGGGCGATCACGGCACCCAGGCCACCGGTCGAGATGGCGGTGAAGGGACCGATCTCGGCCTCGATGCGGTCGCACATCCCGTCGATCATCGAGGAGTAGCCGTAGAGCGCCCCCGACTGCAGCGACTCCACCGTCGAACGCCCGATCACGCTGCGGGGCTCCACCAGCTCGACCCGCCGCAGTGCGGCGGCCCGGGCGAAGAGCGCCTCCAGGCTGATCTCCACACCCGGGATGATGGCCCCACCGAGGTACTCGCCGCGAGGTGAGATCACGTCGAACGTGGTGGCCGTGCCGAAGTCGACGACCACGCACGGGGGTCCGTAGCGGTCCAGCGCCCCGACCGCGTTGGCGATGCGGTCGGCCCCCACCTCGCGTGGGTTGTCGTAGAGCACGGGGATGCCCGTCTTCACGCCCGGCTCGAGGACCGTCGGCAGGTAGCCGAGGTAGCGATCGCACATGCGGCGCAGGTGGGCGGTCGCGCGCGGCACGCCCGAGCAGATCGCCACGCCGCGGACGGAAGCGCCGTCGAAGGCCGAACCGCGGACTCCGAGGAACTGGCGGAACAGCATGGCCAGCTCGTCGGGCGTGCGCTCGGAGTTGGTGGCGATGCGCCAGTGGTCCGACAGATCCGAGCCGTTGGTGCGGCCCGATTCGTCGGTCTCGTAGATGCCGATGACCGTCTGGGTGTTGCCGACGTCGACCACGATGAGCACGGGGCCGGACGCTACCCGACCGCTCCGGCCGACGGCTCAGGCCCGGCGCTCAGGCGGGCGGCACGGCCCCCAGGTTGTCGATCAGCCGGGCCCGGCCGACCCGGGCGGCGATGAGCAGCCGGACGGGCCCGTCGACGGTGTCCGGGGCGGCGAAGGAGTCGGGGTCGACGACGGCGGCGTAGTCCACCGACGACACGACCGGCTCCGACGCCAGCTCGGCTGCCATGGCCGCCTCGACCGACGCCCGGTCACGCTCACCCGCTCCGATCATCTGCGCGCCGATCGTCAGCGCGCGGAAGATCACCGACGCCCGGTCGCGCTCGTCGGCGGTGAGGTAACGGTTCCGGCTCGACATGGCCAGACCGTTCGGTTCACGGACGGTCGGGCATCCGACGACCGTCACCGGCATCGACAGGTCGAGCGCCATGCGGCGGACCACGGCGAGCTGCTGGAAGTCCTTCTCGCCGAAGTAGGCGGAGCAGGTGCCGGCGATGGAGAAGAGCTTGGCGACGACGGTGGCCACGCCGTCGAAGTGCCCGGGCCGGTGCAGCCCCTCCAGGGGCCCGCTGACGCCCTCGCCGCGCACGCTCGTGCGGATCGAGCCCGGCCCGCCCGGGTACATCTCCTCGACGGCGGGCGCGAAGAGGACGGTGGCGCCGGCCGCGGCGGCCAGGTCGGTGTCGGCCTCGAGCCCCCGGGGATAGGCGGTGAAGTCCTCCGAGGGGCCGAACTGGAGCGGGTTGACGAACACGGTGGTCACCACCTCGTGGTGACGGCGGGCGGCGGCGTCGACCAGCGAGGCGTGCCCCTCGTGGAGGGCACCCATGGTCGGGACCAGGCCCACCGACGAGCCCGACGCCCGGACGCGGTCGAGGCGGGCCCGGAGATCGGCGATGCGGGTGAAGGTCACGATGGCCATCGGATGCGGTTCCCTGACGCGCCGACCGGCACGCGCCGCCCTCAGGCGGCGGGCTCGGACAGGCTGACGATCTCGCGGCCGGGGGTGCCGAGTTGGCGGCGCATGAGCGTCTCGATGGCGGTGATGGCGTGGGGCCCTCCCGGGATCATGCCCGTCCAGCGCAGGTAGCCGCCGATCACACCCTGGAGCCGGTCGCCGATCTCGTCACCGTGCACGAGCACCCGCTCCCCCGCCGCCAGCCAGGCGCGCAGCTGCGGATAGAACTGCCCACCGAGCAGGACCCGGAGATCGTCGTGCAGCCCGACGGGCACGTGGCTGTGGGTGACGCCGAGGGCCTCGTAGGCGTGCAGGTTGTGGGGTGACACCATGATCGACACGACCCGGCTGAA
>JBIKWW010000426.1:0-3414 GCA_044356125.1 Acidimicrobiia bacterium | reverse complement strand
ACCACGCCGGACTGGGAGCCCATCATGAAGCGGGCCGCGGCGATCGTCACCGACCAGGGTGGACGAACCTGCCACGCCGCCATCGTCGCCCGGGAGCTCGGCATCCCGGCGGTCATCGGCTGCGGGGACGCCACCACGGCGATCGCCACCGGGACCACGGTCACCGCCTCCTGTGCCGAGGGCGAGACCGGGCGCGTCTACGAGGGTGCCGTCCCCTTCGAGGTGACCAGCGTCGACACGACCCTCCCCCGCCCCCGCACCCAGGTGATGCTGATCCTCGCCAACCCCGAGACGGCCATGAGCACCAGCTTCCTGCCCAACGACGGCGTCGGGCTGGCCCGGATGGAGTTCATCATCGCCGACGGGATCCGGGCCCATCCGATGGCCCTGGCCCATCCCGAGCGCCTCGACCCGGCCGAACGGTCGGCCATCGAGGAGCTGACTGCGGGATGGCCGTCGCCGGCCGAGTACTTCGTGTCGAAGCTGGCCGAGGGCGTCGCCACGATCGCCGCCGCCTTCTTCCCCAAACCCGTCATCGTGCGGATGAGCGACTTCAAGACCAACGAGTACGCGTCCCTGCTCGGCGGGCGCTCGTTCGAGGCCGCCGAGGAGAACCCCATGCTCGGCTTCCGGGGGGCGTCGCGCTACACCCATCCCGCCTACGCCGACGGCTTCGCTCTGGAGTGCCGGGCCATGAAGCGGGTGCGCGACGACATGGGCCTCACCAACGTCAAGCTGATGATCCCCTTCTGCCGACGGGTCGACGAGGCCCGGCGCACCCTCGATGCGCTGCGCGCACACGGACTGGAGCGGGGTGTCAACGGGCTGGAGATCTACGTGATGTGCGAGATCCCCAACAACGTGATCCTCCTCGACCGCTTCGCCGAGCTGTTCGACGGTTTCTCCATCGGCTCCAACGACCTCACCCAGCTCACCCTCGGGGTGGACCGGGACTCCGCCACCGTGGCCTTCGACTTCGACGAACGGGACCCGGGCGTCATGGAGATGATCCGCCTCGCCGTCGAGGGCTGCCGGCGCACCGGCCGTCACAGCGGTCTCTGCGGACAGGCTCCCTCCGACTACCCCGAGTTCGCCGAGTTCCTGGTGCGCCTGGGCATCGACTCCATCAGCCTGAACCCCGACGTCGTGGTCGGGACCACCCGCCGCATCCTGGACCTGGAAGCGGCCCGGGGCGAGGCCGGTGACGCCGGCCGCTCACCCCGGCCGCTCACCCCGGCCGCTCAGGCATCCGGGGCCGACGGACCGGTGATCAGCCCCGTGTGAGCTGATCCGCCGACTCGGCCGCGGCGCGCCGCATGAGCGCCCACAACGCGTCCACGTGGTGGGCCTCGGTGGCCTCCACCCCGATCGAGACCCGGACCATCCAGCGTCCGTCGAGGACGGCCGGCGTGAGGAACGCCGCCCCGGAGCGGTTGATGGCGTCGACCCAGGCCAGGGTGTGGCGGTCGAGGACCCCACCGTCGAGGGCCGCGCCGTCGGGCCCCTCGGGCTCGTGGCGTACGCACAGCGTCTGCAGCGGCACCGGAGCCAGCAGCCGCCAACCGGGCTCGGCGGCCACCTCGCGGGCGAGGCGACGGGCGTTGGCGAGGTCGCGGCGCAACCGGGAGCGGATCGCGTCGGGCCCGTCGAAACGGAGGTGGGCCCAGAGCTTGAGGGCACGGAACCGGCGCCCGAGGGGGATGCCCCAGTCGCGGTACTGCACGACCTCGCCGTCGGCGGCCGATCGCAGATAGCTCGGGTTGGTCGACATCACCCGCACGAGGTGCTCGGGGTCGCGGACGTAGTACAGCGAGCAGTCCAGGATCGTGCCCATCCACTTGTGCGGGTTCCACGAGAGCGAGTCGGCCCCTTCCACGCCCGTGAACAGGTGGCGCTGCTCGGGCAGCAGCATGGCCGAGCCGGCCATGGCGGCATCGACGTGGACCCAGGCGCCGTGCCCGGCGGCGACCTCCACCAGCGCCGGAACGGGATCGATGGCCGTCGTGGCCGTCGTGCCCACCCCGGCGATGACGACGGCCGGGACACGCCCGGCGGCGGCGTCGGCCGCCATGGCCTCGGCCAGGGCCGCCGGGTCCATGGCATGGGTGACCGGGTCGGTCGCCACGAGGCGCAGGTTGTCGCGTCCGTACCCGGCGAGCAGGGCCCCCTTGACGACCGAGCTGTGGGCCTGGTCGGTGGTGTACACGACGAGCGGCCGGTCGTGGCCCTGCAGGCCCCCGCGGTTCTGGCTGTGGCCCGAGGCCCGTTCCCGGGCGCTGAGGAGCGCGACGAGCACCGCCGTCGAGGCCGTGTCGTGGATGGTCCCGTGCCACTGGTCCGACAGCCCGCACAGGCGGCGCATCCAGTCGCAGCACACCTCCTCGACCTCGGTGAGCGCCGGGGCCGACTGCCACGAGATGCCCAGGGCGCCGATGCCGCTGGAGGCGATGTCGCCGAGCACCGAGGCCAGGGACGCGTTCGACGGGAACCAGCCGAAGTGCCCGGGATGCTGCACCTGGGTGAGGGCGGGCATGACGATGGCGTCGAGATCGGCCAGGAACGCCGCCATGTCGTCACCCCCGACGGGGGGCTCGGCCGGCATGGCCGCCTTCACCGCGCCCGGCGCCACCGTGGACATGACCGGCCGCCCGGGGGTGCGGAGGCGCTCGTCGGCGATCCAGTCGATCAGGGCGTGCCCGGCGGCCCGGAACTCCTCAGGGGTCATGCCGACGACGGTACCGGGCGGGCGGGCGGGCCGATCGCAGGCGCCGGCACCGGTGAGGCGCGTCGGTCAGCCGAACTCCTCGCGGATGCGACGGTCCTTCTCGATGATGCCGGCGAGGTCCGCGGCCGGGACGGGCTCGGCCTCGAAGTCGTCGGCCGACGTGGCCAGGTCCTCCAGAGGCAGGTAGTAGGCCCTGCCGGCAGCACGCCATGCCGCCGTCATCTCGAAGAACGCCGGGCCCGCGGGATCGATCCCGCGGATCGGCATGGACCCGCGGCGGATCGTGAAGTCGTGCGGGGCCAGCTCCCCCGCCCGGCGGAACCACCCTTCGGCCGCCTCGGACGCGTCACCACGCTGGGCCAGATGCCACCCCACTGCGAAGGCCGCCCGGGCCTCCTGGTCGGAGGCGGTCGGCATGGCGACCAGTTCGTCGACCGGCTTGGCCGACAGCTCGGGCGGCAACGCCGGGGCGTCACCATGGACCCAGGCGCGCAGTGCCGCCATCGGCTTGCGCGGATGGAACCTCGTGATCGAGGAGAACTCCGGCGACACGTAGTGGACGTCGTTGGGACGCACGATGCGGCCCGCCTCGTCGATCCACACGACGGTCGGCACGTTGACCATGTTGTAGCGATCAGCCACCAGGTGCTCGGTGTCGACCAGGCTCGGGTGCGTCGCCCCGGCTGCCT
>JBIKWW010000425.1:0-3446 GCA_044356125.1 Acidimicrobiia bacterium | reverse complement strand
ACCCCGATCCGTCGTGGGTGCCGTCCCCTGAGGACTGGTGGGAGCACCCCTTCGGCGCCGACGATCCCTACGTGGCCCGGCGATGAGCACCGGTCCCGATCCCTACGTGGCCCGGCGATGAGCACCGGTCCCGATCCCGACACGGAGGCAGACAGCCATGGACACCCGGATGCAGGTCAGCACCGCGCTCCACCCCGGTGAACGCCACCCGGTCCGGGCCGGGGCGGAGGCCAGGTCGTGGTCGGGCTCGTCGTCGGCCGGGGTCCTCGTGCTGCACGGGTTCACCGGCACGCCCCGTTCGATGCTGGGCGTGGCCGAGGCCCTGGCCGCCGCCGGCCTCACCGTCGAGCTCCCCCGGCTGCCCGGCCACGGCACCGACATCACCGACATGCTGGCCACCGACTGGCACGACTGGGTGGGCGAGGCGCTGCGGGCCCACGACGCGCTCGCCGGTCGCGTCGCCAACGTCGCCGTGGTCGGTCTCTCGATGGGGGCGACGCTCACCGCCGCGGTGGCCGTCGAGCGTCCGTCCGTGGCCGGGGTCGCCGTGATCAACGGTGCCCTCGAGCCCCTCGGCCCCGAGATCGTCGACGGGGTGCGGGCCCTGCTGGCCGCCGGCGAGCGGGTGCTCGACTCGCCGGGCTCCGACGTCGCCCGCCAGGACGGCCCGCGCGATCCCTCCTACGAGGCGACCCCGCTCGGGCCCCTCCTGTCCCTGGCCGAGGAGGGGGCCCGGCTGGCCGCCCGGCTGGAGGAGATCCGCTGCCCGTCGCTGGTGATGTGCGCTCCGCAGGACCACGTCGTGTCCCCGACCGCCTCCCGTCACTACGCCGACCGCGTCTCGGGTCCGGTGGAGTGGGTGGACCTCCCGAACAGCTACCACGTGGCGACGCTCGATCACGACGCCCCCCTCATCGAGGAGCGGGTGGTGGCCTTCGTGCGACGCGTCCTGGGTCACTGACCGCGCCGGTACCCTGACGGCCCATGTCCCAGCTCACCCGCGAGGAGGTCGCCCACGTGGCGCGCCTGGCCCGCCTCGCCCTGACCGACGCCGAGATCGACGGCCTGCGCGACGATCTCGCCGGAATCCTCGATCACGCCGCCGACATCGCCGCGCTCGACACCGAGGGCATCGAGCCGACCGCCCATCCGCTCCCGCTGGTGAACGTCCTGCGCGACGACGTCCCCGTGCCCGGCCTGGACCGTGACGCCGTGCTGGCCATGGCCCCGGCGAGCGAGGACGGCCGCTTCCGGGTGCCCCGCATCCTGGGGGAGGCGCCGTGAGCGGGTCCCGGGCGATCGAGGTACGGTCCGGCTCGCCGGGCAGCGTGGCGGCCATCGCCGCCGACGTCCGGGCCGGGCGTCGCCGTGCCGTCGACGTGCTCGAGGAGCACCTGGCCCGGCTCGACGCCGGGGAGCCCGAGATCCACGCGTTCGTCACCGTCGTCGCCGACCGCGCCCGGCAGGCCGCGGCGGCCGTCGACGCGGCCGTCGCCGCCGGGCACGATCCGGGCCCGCTGGCCGGCGTCCCCCTGGCGCTGAAGGACAACTTCTGCACGACCGGCATCCCCACCACGTGCTCCTCGCGGATCCTCGAGGGGTGGTGTCCCCCCTACGACGCCACCGTCGTGGAGCGCCTGGCCGGAGCCGGAGCGGTGCTCGTGGGCAAGACGAACATGGACGAGTTCGCCATGGGCTCGTCCACCGAGTGGTCGGCCTTCGGCCCGTCGCGCAACCCCCACGACGCCGGCCGGGTGCCGGGCGGGTCCTCCGGGGGCAGCGCCGCCGCCGTCAGCGCCGGGTTCGCCGCCCTCTCGTTCGGGTCCGACACGGGAGGCTCGATCCGCCAGCCCGCCGCCCTGTGCGGTCTGGTCGGGCTGAAGCCGACCTACGGCCGGGTGTCGCGCTACGGCCTCATCGCCTTCGCGTCGTCGCTCGACCAGATCGGGCCCTTCACCCACACGGTGGAGGACGCCGCCATCGCCCACGCCGTGATCGCCGGTCACGACCCGCGGGACTCCACGTCGATCGACACCCCGGTGGGTGACGTCGTGGCCGCCGCCCGGTCCGGCCGGGCCGACGGCGTCGCCGGGATGCGCGTCGGGATCGTCGACGAGCTGAACGGCGACGGCATCGCCCCCGATGTCGCCGAGCGGGTGCGGGAGGCGGCCCGCCGGCTGGAGGCGGCCGGGGCCGTGGTCGACCGCGTGTCGGTGCCCGCCGCCCGGTACGGCCTGTCCGCCTACTACCTGATCGCCCCGGCCGAGGCGTCCTCGAACCTGGCCCGCTACGACGGCGTCCGCTACGGCCTGCGGGTCACCACCGGGGTGGGCAACGTGAACGAGATGATGGCGGCCACCCGTGCCGCCGGCTTCGGGCCGGAGGTCCGCCGCCGCATCATGCTGGGCACCTACGCGTTGTCGGCGGGCTACTACGACGCCTACTACGGCAAGGCCCAGAAGGTACGCACACTGATCATCCGCGACTTTCAGCGCGCGTACGAACGCTTCGACGTGCTGCTCTCGCCGACCTCGCCCGTCACCGCGTTCCGCTTCGGGGAGAAGACCGGCGACCCCATGGCCATGTACATGAACGACGTCTGCTCGATCCCGTCCAACCTGGCGGGTGACCCTGCCATCTCGGTCCCCTGCGGTGTGGGTGCCGACGGGATGCCCGTCGGGGTGCAGCTGCTCGGCCCCGCCCTGTCGGAGTCGCAGCTGTTCCGGGCGGCGGCGGCCATCGAGCGCGGGGAGGGCTGAGCGGTGCCGATCCGAGAGGGCTGGGAGCTCGTCGTCGGGCTCGAGGTGCACAGCGAGCTGCGCACCGAGACCAAGCTGTTCTGCGGCTGCCGCAACGCCTTCGGCGAGGAGCCCAACACCAACATCTGCCCGGTGTGCCTGGGTCTGCCCGGGTCGCTGCCGGTGCTCAACCGCCAGGCGGTGGAGCTGGCCATGCGGATCGGGGCGGCGCTCGGCTGCGAGATCCTGCCGTCGGTGTTCCACCGGAAGAACTACTTCTACCCGGACATGCCGAAGGACTACCAGGTCTCCCAGTACGACGAGCCCCTGAACGCCCGGGGCCGCATCGAGCTGGCCGACGGCTCGGTGGTCGGTGTCACCCGGGCCCACATGGAGGAGGACACGGGCAAGACGACCCACCTGTCCTCCAGCGGGCGCATCCACGGCGCCGAGGCCTCCCTCGTCGACTACAACCGCTCGGGCGTGCCGCTCGTCGAGATCGTGAGCGAGCCCGACATCCGCAGCGCCGAGCAGGCCCGCGCCTACGTCGAGGAGCTCCGGGCGGTGCTGGTGGCCACCGGTGCCTCCGACGGGAAGATGGAGGAGGGCTCGATGCGCGTCGACGCGAACGTCAGCGTGCGCCGCCCGGGCCAGCCCTTCGGAACCCGTTGCGAGATCAAGAACCTGAACTCGCTGCGGTCGCTGGTC
>JBIKWW010000059.1:0-12051 GCA_044356125.1 Acidimicrobiia bacterium | reverse complement strand
CGATCCGACGCGCACCAACGGTCCGGCGCTCGCCAACGGTCCGGCGCTCGCCAACGGTCCGGCGCTCCGACCTGCGACCCCGGCCGGGTGGCGGCGATGAGCGTCGCTGCGACCGGACGGGGGCGCCTGGAACCGGGGCGCCTGGAACCGGGGCGCCTGGAACCGGGGCACCTGGAACCGGGGCACCTGGAACCGGGGCGCCTGGAACCGGGGCGCATGGAACCGGCCTCCGGCCCCGAGCTGGCCGCCGCCCTGCTGTGCCGGGTGTGCGCCGCCTGGGACCCGGAGCGCTTCCACGAGCTCGTGGTCACGGCCGGGGCGGACGGCTTCGCTCCGGCCTTCGAGGCCATCCGGGCCGGTTCCCGGGCCAGCTTCGGGATGCAGGACGTGCCGGACACCGACTGGGGGGTCGCCGTTCGGCTGGCCGCCGAGGCCGACCCTGTCCGGACCGCCCGCACCCTCGCCGCCAACCAGGTGTCGGTCACCTGGGTCGGCGCCGACGGCTATCCCGACGGCGCGCTCGCCGACGCCGACCCGCCGCCGGGCGTGCTGATGAGCCGCGGTGATGCCGCCGTGCTGGGGTCGGGTTCCAAGGTGGCCGTCGTCGGCACCCGTACGCCCACCGTCGCAGGTGCCCAGTTCGCCTTCGCCCTGGGCCGGGACCTCGCCCGGGCCGGGGTGCAGGTCGTGTCGGGTCTGGCCCGGGGCATCGACGGGGCCGCCCACCGCGGGGCGATCACCGCCGCCGGGGCGCCCGTCGTGGGGGTGGTCGGCTCCGGGCTCGACGTGGTCTACCCGGCCGAGCACCGCGACCTGTGGGAGGCGGTCGCCGCCCACGGCCTGCTCCTGAGCGAGACCGGCCTCGGGCAGCGGCCCGACAAACGCCGCTTCACCCGGCGCAACCGGCTCCTGGCCGCTCTGGCCGACGTCGTCGTGGTCGTGGAGTCGGCGGCCTCCGGGGGCTCGCTCAGCACCGCCCGCCACGCCCTGGACCGGGACCGCACCCTCCTGGCCGTCCCCGGCGGTCCGTGGAGCCCGGTGTCGGCGGGCACGAACGCACTGGTGCGCTCGGGCCAGGCGAAGCTGTGCCGCAGCGTCGCCGACGTGCTCGCCGAGCTCGGCCGGGCGCCCGCCCCAGTGCTGCCCGACCTGCGGCCCGAGCCGGGGGATGTCGGGGCCAGGGTGCTGCGGGCCCTCGGCTGGGAGGTGATGTCGCTCGACACCCTCGCCACCCGGGCCGGTCTGCCGCGCGTGGTGACGCGGACGGTGCTCGGGGGGCTGGAGCGAGACGGCTGGGTCCGCCCCGCCCCGCACGGCTGGTTCCAGGTCGCCGGGGCCCGGAGTGCCTAGCGGGCCGCGTCGTTCCCCCATCGACGCCCGGCCCGGTCGTAGCATCGCCGGCGATGGCGGGAGGCGACGGCGGCTGGGCGCTCGAGGGCTTCGAACGATCGTTGACCTCGGTGTCGCCGGCGACGGTGACGGCCTACCGCAGCGACGTCGCGGCGCTCGTCTCGTGGGCCGACGGCGCCGGAGTCGGCGGCCCGTCCGGGCTCACGCTGGGCGTGTTGCGCCGCTACCTCGCCTGGCAGGTCCAGCAGGGCATGTCGCAGCGCTCGCTGGCCCGGCGGGTGTCCTCGCTGCGGCGCTACTGCGGGTATCTCACCGAGCGTGGGCTGATCGGGGCCGATCCGACGGCCCGCCTGCAGGCCCCGTCCGGAGCCGGCCGGCTGCCCCGGGTCCTCGGCGGACCCGAGATCGACCAGCTGCTGACCGACGTGCCCGGCCGGGCCCCGGCCACCGAGGCGCGGGACCGGGCGCTGGTGGAGGTCCTCTACGGCAGTGGGCTGCGCGTCGCCGAGCTCTGCTCGCTCGATCTCGGGGAGCTCGACATCGCCCGTCGGACGGTCCGGGTGCTGGGCAAGGGATCGAAGGTCCGGGTCGTACCCCTGTCGGTGCCGGCGGCCGGGGCACTGCGGGCGTGGTGCGGTCCGGCCCGCGCCACGCTGGCCTCGCGACTGGACGGGTCCGCCCCGGATGCCGTGCGCGACGACGCGGCCAGGGCGGTGTTCCTCAACGAGCGGGGCCGGCGCATGGGTCCCCGCGACGTCCGCCGGGTGCTGGACCGGCGATCGGACAGCCCCGTCCACCCCCATGCCCTGCGACACACCTTCGCCACCCACCTGCTCGACGGCGGGGCCGACCTGCGCGTCGTCCAGGAACTGCTCGGCCACTCCGACCTGGGCACCACGCAGCGGTACACTCACGTCTCCCGTGACCGTCTGCGGTCGGTGTACGACGCCACGCACCCACGTGCGCGTCGGACGCGGGGCCAGCGTCCCGGGCCAGCGGCCCCCACCGAACCGGGAGCCTCGAACAGTCACGAGCGGTCGGCCCTCGGGTCGGTCGGCAGCATCCGGTCCACTCCCCACCGGACCGCATCCCAAGACGGCGAAGGATTCCGAGCGTGAGCAACGGCGCAGACGACACGCTCGACATGGCCGCCCTGTGGCGGCAGTGGAAGGAGGCCCCCAGCCCCGAACTGCGGGACCGCCTGATCCTGCACTACGCGCCGCTGGTCAAGTACGTGGCGAGCCGGGTGTCGGTCGGCCTCCCCCAGAGCGTCGAGCAGGCCGACCTCGTCTCCTACGGGATCTTCGGGCTGATCGATGCGATCGAGAAGTTCGAGCCCGACCGCGGGGTCAAGTTCGAGACCTACGCCATCCGCCGGGTCCGCGGGGCGATCATCGACGAGCTCCGCTCCATCGACTGGGTGCCGCGCTCGGTCCGGGCCAAGGCCCGTTCGATCGAGACCGCCTTCTCCACCCTCGAGGGCGAGCTCGGCCGCAGCCCGACCGACACCGAGCTGGCCAAGGCGCTCGGGCTGACCGAGAACGAGCTGCAGAACACCTACACCCAGATCAGCTTCGTCGGCGTGGTCGCCCTCGACGACATGTTCCCCCGCTCCGGGGAGCGCAACGAGACCGCCACCCTGGCCGACACGATCGCCGACCGCGGCGAGGGTCCCATGGGCCTCTACGAGGTCGAGGAACTCCGCCAGGCCCTGGCAACGGCGCTGAACCGGATGCCCGAGCGGGAGAAGATCGTGCTCACCCTCTACTACTACGAGGGGATGACGCTGGCCGAGATCGGCCAGGTGCTGGGCGTGACCGAGAGCCGGGTCTGCCAGATCCACACCCGGGCCGTGCTCCAACTGCGTTCCCGGCTCGCCGGCTCGGCCTGACGTCGCGCCCCGCCGTCCGATCGATCGCCCGATCGATCGGCCGATCCTGGGCTCTCCCGATCCCGGGTCGTCCCGGCAGCCCGCTCGACCCCTCCTCCTCGGCCCTCCCCGGCCCTGTGCCACCGTCACCTGGCCCGCCCGCCTCGCCGGGCGTCACCGCCCGGGAGGTCCCCATGGGCTCCATCGTCTCGCCCGCCCGCTCGATCGCCGTCTCGATCGCCGTCTCGATCGCCTGCTCGTTCCCCGTCTCGATCGCTTGCTCGCTCCCCGTCGCGCCCGCCGTCGAGGCCGTCCGGGTCCGGTACCGCCCGCCGGTCGTCGCTCCCGTCGCCGACCCGTGGCGGCCGCCGGCCACGCCCTACGGGGCCGGCAACCGGGGCGTCGAGTACGCCACTGAACCGGGAACCGAGGTCGTCGCCCCGGCCGACGGGACGGTCAGCTTCGCCGGTCCCGTCGCCGGGCGCGGCTACGTGGTGATCGGCCACGCCGACGGCATCCGGACGACGCTGGGTGGCCTGGAGCGCATCGACACCGTCGCCGGCGCGAGGGTCGTGGCCGGTCAGGTGGTGGGTCTGGCCGCCGGTCCGCTCCACTTCGGCGCCCGGCGGGGGAGCGCCTACCTGGACCCCACCACGCTCCTGGGAACCGGACCGGCTCGGCTCGTCCCCCGCAGCGGCTAACCTCTCCGGGCTTCCGGGCGAGCGCCCGGTCGCACCGCGTCGCCCCCTCGCAGTCGGCCCCCGGGCCGTCCGGCGTCAGCGGTTCCATCCACGGACAACTGCGGGGGAGGAGCACCTCACATGAGCACCCTGACCAACGACGCCCCGGTCGTCACGATGCGCCAGCTGCTGGAGGCCGGTGTCCACTTCGGGCACCAGACCCGTCGCTGGAACCCCAAGATGCGCCGGTTCATCTTCGGTGAGCGCAACGGCATCTACCTGATCGACCTGCGCCAGACGCTGCAGCGCGTCGAAGGCGCCTACACCTACGTCCGTGACCTCGTCGCCGAGGGCGGCACCATCCTGTTCGTCGGCACCAAGAAGCAGACGCAGGATCCGGTCTCCCAGTACGCCGCCCGCTGCGGCATGCCCTACGTCAACGAGCGCTGGCTCGGCGGCATGCTGACCAACTTCAACACCATCGCCGGTCGTGTGAAGAAGATGCAGGAGTACGAGCGCATGAAGGTCGCCGGCGACTTCGAGGCGATGCCCAAGAAGGAGGCGCTGATCCTGGGCCGCGAGCTCGAGAAGCTCCAGAAGAACCTCGGCGGCATCCGGGGCATGAACAAGCTGCCCGACGCCATCTTCGTGATCGACACGAAGAAGGAGCACATCGCCGTCACCGAGGCCAACAAGCTCGGTCTGCCCGTGGTGGCCGTGGTCGACACGAACTGCGATCCCGACGTGATCCAGTACGTGATCCCCGGCAACGACGACGCCATCCGCTCCGGTTCGCTGATGTGCCGGATCATCGCCGACGCCGTCGCCGAGGGCCGGGAGATGGCCGCCCGCAAGGGCGTGCCCCAGGGCGGTGTCGTGGCCGTGCCCGTCTTCGACGCCGAGGCCGAGGCCCGCCGCGCCGAACAGCAGGCCGAGGCCCGCCGTCAGGCCGCCATGCAGGCCGCCGAGCGCGAAGCCCGCCTGGCCGCCCAGAAGGCGGCGGCGGCCGCCGAAGCCGACGCCGCCGTCACCGACACGGCCCCGCAGGCCTGATCATCCGGGCGGGCCTCCGGGCCCGCCCACACCCCGCTGGTAGCCCGCCGTCCCCCTCTCCCACGGAAGCCCCACGACCATGAGCAAGATCACCGCACAGGACATCCAGAAGCTCCGCCAGGCCGCCGGTGTCGGCATGATGGAGGCCAAGAAGGCGCTCGAGCAGAACGACGGCGACTTCGAGGCGGCCATGAAGTGGCTGCGTGAGAACGGTCTGGCCAGCATGGCCAAGCGGGCCGACCGGGAGAACGCCCAGGGCGCCGTCGCCGTCGGGGCGGCGGGCGGGACGCGTTCCATCGTCCAGCTGAAGTGCGAGACGGACTTCGTGGCCAAGAGCGAGGACTTCCGGGCCCTCGTGCAGGCCATGGCCGACTCCGTGGCGGCCGACGGCGTGGGGGCCACGGCCGCCCACCAGGACCGGCTCGACACCCTGAAGATCCAGCTCAAGGAGAACATCGAGCTGGGCCGCGTCGAGCGCTTCGAGCCGGCCGCCGGGGCCATCGTCGACTCCTACCTCCACGTGCAGAACGACCGTGGCGTCAACGCCACCCTGGTGGAGTGCACCGGCGTGGGGGCCGACGTCGTGCACGACATCGCCCTGCACATCGCCTTCGCCCGGCCCCGGTACCTCACCCGTGACCAGGTACCCGCCGAGATCGTCGACGCCGAGCGCGACACGCTCACCCAGCTCACCCGCAACGAGGGCAAGCCGGAGGCCGCTCTCCCCAAGATCGTGGAGGGGCGTCTCAACGGCTTCTTCAAGGAGCGGTGCCTCATCGAGCAGGAGTTCGCCAAGGACAACAAGCTCACGATCAAGGGTCTGATCGGCAGCGGGGCCATCACCCGCTTCGCCCAGGTCGAGATCGGCTGAGGCTGCCGGTCCGAGCCTGTTGCGGCCCCGGCCGGTGCCCTGCGGGGTGCCACGGGGCCACCTACGATGGCGCCTCTGATGCCCTCGCCGCGCTGGCCCCGTGTCCTGCTCAAGCTGTCCGGCGAGGCCTTCGCCGATCATGACGGCCCCGATGTGATCAACGGCGCGGTCGTCGACCGTGTCGCCCGTGAGGTCGTCGACTGCCGCAACGAGCTCGGGGTGGAGATCGCCATCGTCGTCGGCGGCGGCAACATCTGGCGGGGAGCCACCGGGGCCATGGCCGGCATGGACCGCGCCCAGGCCGACTACATGGGCATGCTGGCCACCGTCATCAACGCCCTGGCCCTGCAGGACGCCCTGGAGCGGCTCGGGCAGCAGACCCGCACCCAGAGCGCCATCCAAATGGCCCAGATCGCCGAGCCCTACATCCGCCGCCGGGCCGTTCGGCACCTGGAGAAGGGCCGCGTCGTGATCCTGGCCGCCGGGATCGGAACGCCCTACGTCACCACCGACACGGGGGCGGCGATGCGGGCCGCCGAGCTCGAGTGCGGCGTCGTGCTCAAGGGGACCCACGGCAACGTCGACGGGGTCTACGACGCCGACCCCCGGATCCACGCCGACGCCGTCCGCTACGACTCGGTCAGCTTCGCCGAGGTGCTGTCCCGGGGTCTGAAGGTGATGGACGCCACGGCCATCTCGTTCTGCATGGACAACGACCTCCCGATCGTCGTGTTCAACGTCATGACCGAGGGCAACATCCGGCGCGTCCTCATCGGCGATCCGGCGATCGGTACGCTGGTCTCCTGAGATCCGGCCGGACCCGGCTGCCCGGCGTCCCCCTCCACCGAATGCGGGGGTCGGTCCGGGGGCTGGCCCGACCGGGCGGGTCCGGTCGAGCAAGGAGCCCGAGATGACCGACGACATCCTCACCGACGCCATGGAGAAGATGGCCAAGGCGACCGCCCACGTGCAGGACGAGTTCGCCGCCATCCGCACCGGCCGGGCCACCCCGGCCCTCGTGGAGAAGCTGCGCGTGGAGTACTACGGCGCCGAGGTCCCCCTCCAGCAGCTCGCCGGGTTCAGCGTGCCCGAGGCCCGTCAGCTCGTGATCTCGCCCTACGACCGGGGGGCGATGAAGGCCATCGAGAAGGCGATCGTGAACTCCGACCTCGGGATGGCCCCCAGCAACGACGGCGTCGTCATCCGGCTGAACTTCCCGGCGCTCACCCAGGAGCGGCGCAAGGACCTGGTGAAGGTCGTCAAGGGCAAGGCCGAGGACGGCCGGGTCGCCGTGCGCAACGTCCGTCGTCACGCCCGCAGCGAGATGGAGAAGTCCGAGAAGGCCGGCGCCATCACCAGCGACGAGCTCGAACGGGCCGAGAAGGACCTCGAGAAGCTCACCCACGACTACATCGCCGAGATCGACAAGATGCTCGCCCACAAAGAGCAGGAGCTCCTCGAGGTGTGAGCCCTCAGGGCCCACCCCCCGGGGACACCCCCACACTCGACGGCCGAGCCGACCAGAAGGGCAACGATGACTGACAACGAGCGCACCCGACGGCGATCGGCCGACGAGCCGCCGGCCCCGAGCGCGGCCGCACCGTCGGAGCGCGTCACCATCGTCGGGGCCGAGCGCGCCGGGTCGGCGGCTGGCTCCCGGGCCGGATCCGGGTCCGGAGCCAGATCTGGTTCCTCCACCGGCGCGACGTGGGCCGACGACCCGTCCGAAGGGGCTCCCGAGGGCAGCTCGGGGGGCGACTGGATGTCGGCGGGCGACGAGACCCTCGGGCACCTCCTGCGCCACCCCGGGGCCGGCCGGTCGGGTTCTGCGAGCTCGTCGGGTTCGGCGACCGCGTCGGGTTCGGTGACCCCCGTGTCTCCGGTCGAGCCCGACGGCGACGACACCTGGGCCCCGCGTCGCCCGGCCGCCCCTGCGACCCGCGGCGCGGGTGGGCCCGACGAGGCCCCCATCGCCATCGACTCCTACGCCGAGCCCGATGCCGCCTGGACGACCTTCACCCCGGCAGGGCCGCGATGGCGCGACGAGGCGCGGGACTGGGCTGAGGTCGACAGCCAGGACCCGTCGCTGCTGGGCGACGACGCCACCCGGGTGGGCACGCTCGACCCGTCGCGCGACGACCCGTCGGCCGCCTACTCCTTCGACGACCTCGACGACGTGGCGCCGGCCAACCGGGCCCGGTCGCCGGTCGCTCCCGCACGAGCCTCGAAGGAGGGCTCCGGGGGGGGCCCTGGGGAAGGCCCCGGGGCGGGTGATGCCGCCCGCTACGCCGACCTGGCCGCGTTCGGCTCCGAGATCGACGCCGCCGCCGGGTCCGACGCCCCGCCGGCTCGGTCCACGACGCGACGGGCCGCCCCCGCCGACGCCCGGCGGGACCGACCGGCCGGGGCCCCGGGCCGCGCCCCGGCGGGACCGGGTGGATCGGGCGGATCGGGTGGATCGGGTGGGGCCCGCCGTCCCCGGTCGTCGGCCGCCATGGCCGAGGGGGAGCGCGCCCGTCCGGTTCCGGCTGCCGCCTCCCGTCCCTCGAGCGTCGGTGCCCGCATCGGCACCGGTGTGGTGGTCGCCGCCGTCGCGGCCGTCCTGATGATCGTGTTCGACGCCGCCGGGGCCGCCGTGCTGGCGGTCGTCGTGCTGTGCGCGGCCGGTCTCGAGCTGTGCAACGCGCTGCGACACCGCGGCTTCCGTCCGGCGGTGCTGCTGGCGCTCCCGGCGATCGCCGCCCTCGTCGCCACCGGGTACCGCTCGACGGCGTCGACGGAGCTGGTGCCGCTGCTCACCCTCTGCGTGATCGCCGTGCTGGCGTGGTACGTGATGGGCGTCGAACGCGACCGGCCGGTCGTGAACATGGCCGTCACCCTGCTCGTCATCGGCTACCTCGGGGTGCTCGGTTCGAGTGCCACCGGTCTGCTGCGGGCGCCCGACGGTCTGGCGCTGTTCGTGGCCGCCGTCGCCGGCGTCGCCGTGAACGACATCGCCGCGTACTTCGTCGGGCGGGCCGTCGGCCGGGTGCCACTGGCCCCCGAGATCAGCCCGAACAAGACGGTCGAGGGGCTCGTGGCCGGCACCATCGCCTCGGTGATCTCGGTGATCATCGTGCTGGTCCTGCTCGACAAGGGGCCCTTCGACGGCGCTACCGACCCGATCCTGATCGGCCTCGTGGTGGGGATCCTGGCCCCGGTGGGGGACCTGGTGGAGTCCCTCATCAAGCGCGACCTCGGCATCAAGGACATGGGCCAGACGCTGCCCGGCCACGGTGGGGTGCTCGACCGGGTCGACGCCATGATCGTGGTCCTTCCCGCCGTGGCCCTGCTCGGCCGCATCCGCGGCTGGGCCTGAGCAGGTCGGGTCCGGGCCGGCCGGGGCCGCGTCGGGCGGGTCCCGTTCCGGGCGGGTCCGTGCCAGGCTGGAGCCGATGCGCACCGTCAGCGTGGTCGGATCGACCGGTTCGATCGGAACCCAGACCCTCGATGTCGTACGGGCCGAGCCCGATCGTTACCGGGTCCGCTGCCTGGGGGCCCACCGCTCCGTCGACGCGCTGATCGCCCAGGCGCAGGAGTTCCGCCCCGAGATCGTCGCCCTGGCCGACGAGACCGACGCCGCCCGGCTCATCGCCGAGCTCCCCGAGGGGACCGACATCACCGTGGGTCCCCGGGCCCTGTCCGAGATCGCCGCCGAGGCCGACGTGTGCGTCAACGGCGTCGTCGGGTTCGCCGGCCTGCCCGTCACCCTGGCGGCACTGGCCGGTGGTCGGCGACTGGCGCTGGCCAACAAGGAGTCGCTCATCACCGCGGCACCGATCGTGGAGCAGGTGCGGCACACCCCGGGGGCCGAGATCGTCCCGGTCGACTCCGAGCACGGCGCCCTCCACCAGTGCCTCGCCTCCCATCGCGATGCGGAGCGCGCCGGTCGCCCCGACCGCCTGCGGCGCCTCGTGCTCACCGCTTCGGGTGGGCCGTTCCGGCGCCGGGCGACCGAAGCCGGCGGCGGACTGGCGGCCCGGGCCGCGCTGGCCCGGGTCACCCGGGACGAGGCGCTCGCCCACCCGACCTGGGCGATGGGGCCCAAGATCACGGTCGACTCGTCGACGCTCATGAACAAGGGGTTCGAGGTCATCGAGGCCCACGTGCTGTTCGGCACGCCCTACGAGCGCATCGACGTGGTCGTGCACCCCCAGTCGGTGGTCCATTCGATGGCCGAGTTCAGCGACGGCTCGACGATCGCCCAGCTCTCCATGCCCGACATGCGCCTCCCCATCGGCTACGCCCTGGCCTGGCCGGACCGCATCGGGACCCCGTTCGGCACCATCGACTGGACGACCCTGGCCCGGCTCGACTTCGAGGCGCCCGACCGGGTCGCCTTCCCGTGCCTGGACCTCGCCTACGAGGCGGGCCGCATCGGCGGGACGGCCCCGGCCTGGCTCAACGCGGCGAACGAGGTGGCGGTGGCGGCGTTCCTCGACGGCCGCATCCCGTGGGGCCGGATCGCCGATGTGAACGAGGCTTCACTTTCGGCCCACGATCGTGCTAGACCACTTTCTGTGGGTGATGTGCTCGATGCCGACCACCAAGCGCGGCAAGTGGCGGAACGCCAGGTCGCCCGGTGGGCGGGATGAACGGTGGGCAGGATGAACGGTGGGCAGGATGAACGGTGGGCAGGCATGAACGGTGGGCAGGATGAACGGTGGGCAGGGATGAACGGGTTGGATCAGGTCGGGTCGGATCCGGTCGGGTCGGATCAGGTCGGGTCGGATCAGGTCGGGTCGGATCAGGTCGGGTCGGATCAGGTCGGGTCGGAGCTGGCGCCCCCGGAGCCGGTTCGGCGGTCGCAGTGGCACAACCTGGCCCTGCTGGCGGCGGCCGTCGCCGTGCCCGCCGTGCTGTTCGACGCCGGCGTGGCCGTGCTCGTCATCGCCGCGCTGCTGCTCACGATCATGATCCACGAGGCCGGCCACTTCCTGGCCGCCCGGGCCTTCGGCATGAAGGCCACCGAGTTCTTCCTCGGCTTCGGGCCCCGGCTCTTCTCCTTCCGTCGGGGTGAGACCGAGTTCGGCCTCAAGGCCCTCCCCGTCGGGGGCTACGTGAAGGTCATCGGCATGGCCATGAACGAAGCCGTCGACCCCGCCGAGGAGCACCGCACCTACCGTTCCAAGCCCACCTGGCAGCGGATCGGCATGGCTGCCGCAGGCCCGGCCACGCACTTCGTGATCGCCTTCGTGCTGCTGGTGCTGGCGTTCGGTCCGATCGGCGAGCGGGTCGCCGGGACCCGGGTGGCCGAGGTGGCCGCCGACAGCCCGGCTCTCGCCGGCGGGCTCCGGACCGGTGACCGCATCGTCGCCCTCGATGGCACGGCCGTGCGCACCTTCGACGACATCCCCGCCGTGGTGGGCCGGTCCGAGGGGCGGCTGGTGAACGTGACCGTGGAGCGGGACGGCTCCCGCCTCGACCTGGGCGTGCGGCCCCGCCGGTCCGCCGACGGCGTGGTCCGCATGGGCGTCGTCCCTGCCGCCGAGGCCCGCCGCCTCGCCCTCCCCGCCGCCACGTCCGCCGCCTGGCGCGAGGTCGCCGACCTCACCGACCGCACGGTGGACGGGCTCATCGCCTTCTTCCGCCCCGACCGGCTCGCCGACTACGCCAACACCGTCGCCACCGCCAACCGGGTGCCGCAGCTCAGCGAGGAGCAGAACTCGCAGCGGGTGTCCTCGCCGGTGTCCATGGTCCGCTTCGGTGCGCGGTTCTACGAGGACGGCTGGTTCTCGTTCCTGTGGTTCCTGGCCGTGTTCAACCTCGGTGTGGGCGTGTTCAACCTGGTGCCCCTGCCGCCCTTCGACGGGGGCCACATCGTGATCGCGCTGTACGAGAAGGTGCAGTCGTTGCGGCGGGGCCGTCGCCACTACGTCGACATGCACCGGGTCATGCCCATCGCCGCCACGGTCATGATCGTGCTCTTCACGGTCTTCCTCTCGGCGCTGTACCTCGACATCGTCCGGCCTCTGTGACCCGGCCTGTCTGACCCGGCCTGTCTGACCCGGCCTGTCTGACCCGGCCTGTCTGACCCGGCCTGTCTGACCCGGCCTGTCTGACCCGGGCCGCCGGCGCGGTCCGTGCGCAGGGCACTTCAGGCCCTGTTCACCCCGGGGACCGTCCAGAATGGGCCCATGGCCGACGCCGACGCTGCCCCCCCCCCCCCCCCCCGAACCCGGCCGGCC
>JBIKWW010000058.1:0-12059 GCA_044356125.1 Acidimicrobiia bacterium | reverse complement strand
GGGTGATCGAGCGGCTGGTCGAGCTGCGCACGCTCGGGCAGGCCCACGACGATCTGGGCTGCTACATCGTCGAGGTCTGCCTGGGCTGCCGCTGGAACCACCTGGCCAAGTACTTCCGCTTCGGCCGGGCCCACCGTCGCCCGGCGCTGCGGGAGCCCGCCCGGCACTGAACCGCCCTGCCGGCAACCGCCCGGCGCCGATTCAGGGCGCCGGGCCCGCCTGGTCAGGCCGGCCCGGCGCCCTGGCGGATCCGGGAGCCCCGGGAACGCAGCAGCACCAGGGCGGCGACGGGGGAGACGGTGAGCGTGGTGATGCCGCGCAGGACGACGGCCACGGCCAGGGCGTCGGCCACCGGAACCCGCCACTCGGCCAGGGCCAGGACCACGGCCGCCTCGAAGGGCCCGACCGCGCCCGGCGTCGACGGCAGGGCGATGGCGCAGGCGACCACGCCCTGCACGAAGAGGGCGCCGAGCAACCCGGGGCCGGTCACGCCCACGGCGCGCAGCACCAGCGCGTAGAAGGCGGCGTTCATGACCCAGATGACGATCGTCTGGGCGGCCACCGGGGCGAGCACCCGGGACCGTCGCAGCACGGCGGCGCTGTCGAGGAACTGCGCCGAGGCGTCGGCGACACGGCGGCGCAGCGCCGACGGGATCCACCGGGCCAGGGGTCGCAGCCGGTGGAGGCGGTCACGTCCCCCGATGACGGCCGCGGCCACCGTGACCGATCCGAGGGTGAGTGCCACGACGGGGAGGGTCACCGGCCCCGCCCCTCCGGCGGTTGCTCCGGCGACGACGGCGACGGCCATCAGCACGGGAACCCCGACGCCGTCGAGGATCCGTTCGGCGATGGTGGAGCCCGCCGCCACCGACCTCGGCAGCCCTTCGCGCCGGGCCAGCTCGAGCGGCCGGATCAGCTCACCGGCCTGGCCGGGCAGCACGGCGTTCGCACCGAAGCCCACGTAGACGGCCAGGGTCCGCCCGGCGAGCGACGTCGGCCGTCCGGCGGCCCGCAGCAGCGAACCCCACCGGACCGCCCGGCCGACGAGCGACAGGTGGTACACGGCGATGGCGGGCACCGTCATCGGCAGCGAGACGTGCTCGAGCGCCCGGCCGAGGTCCCCGGCGGAGATGCGGCGCAGCACGAGGCCCAGCACGACGGCGGACACGGCGATCGGAAGGCCCGTCCGCAGGATCCGGGCGGGCCCGCCGGGGCGCGTCACGGTCGTCGCCGGAACAGCAGCCACATGAGGTCGCCCGCCGGGTACCGCAGCGTCACACGGTCGGGCAGGAGACCGAGCGGCGCCGTGAGCGCCGCCGGCACGCCCGCCTCGGCGAGCTGGTAGCGGACGGCCTCCTTGGCGTGCGCGGCGCCGACCTTCTTCACGGGGCGACCGGTCTCGACGAGCTCGAAGCCGAAGCCCGCGCACACCCCGATGATGGAGGCCTGCGTGAACCAGTGCACCACGCTCGGGGGCGAGTAGAGGTGCCACCGGTCGCCCATGCGGCGGGCGCGGGCACTGGCCCGGTCGGAGGTCTCGATGAGCCAGTAGCCGCCGGGGAGGGTCATGGCCGCGGCGCGGCGGAGGGCCTCGTGGAGGTCGGGGAGGTGGGCGACGACCTGGATCATCGACACCACGTCGTAGGCGGCTCCGAGGTCCTCGTGGGCACCCAGGGGGCCGTGGTGCATGACCAGGCCGCGCTCCCGGGCCAGGGCGACCATGGAGGCGTTCGGCTCCAGCCCCTCGCCGGTGAAGCCCCGGCTCGTGATGCCCTCGAGGATGTACCCCCCGGCGGCCCCGACGTCGAGGACGTGACCGCCGTCGAGATGGCGTCGCAGGATGTCGCCGTAGCGGGCGCCGTGGCCCCGCAGCACGGCCGCCTCGGCCCGGTAGTCGGGGTACCCGGCGCCGCCGCCGGCGAAGTAGCCGTCGCCGTAGACGGCGGCGACGTGCTCGTCGGGGCCGTCGACGGGGACGAAGCGGTGGCCGCAGTCCCCGCACTCCCAGATCGTCCAGCCGTGGCGCACCAGGGCGGGGGACCCGGGTCCGGCGCAGAGCGGACAGGGCGGACCGGTTGGATCGGTCGGACCGGTTGGACCGGCCGGATCGGTCGGACCGGTCGGACCGGTCGGATGCAACGCACCGGGACCGGGTGACCGGACGGTTCCTGCGTGTCCCCGCTGCGAACGCCGCCCCACCGGGCCAGACGATACCGCCGGGCCCGGCCTAGGGGCCTGGGCCGGACGGCCCGGAGCGGCCGTCCCGGGAGCGGCCCACCGGCCATGGCCACGACCGGCCTGCGTCGCTACCATCGCGGCGACGGTCGGCGGCCTCCCCGGCCGGCGGGGAACGGGCGCACCAGCATGGCCACGGCGGATGACGATCGGCGGCGGGGTTCCGGTGCCTCCCGTCGGGTCCCGACCCCGTTCGGCGGGTCCTCCCCGTGGGGCTGGTCGGCGGCTTGCGTCGTCGCCAACGTGGTCGGGTTCGCCGTCGGCTGGTACGGCGGCGGCAACGACGGCGGGGCGAGCGGCCCCGAGGCCCTGGCCCGCAACCTCTGGTACGGGCTCGTGTTCGGGCTCGCCCAGGCGGCCGTGCTGGCGCTGGTGCCGGCCTGGCGATCGGTGACCCTGCTGGCCGCCTGGCCGGTGGCGAGCGCATTCGGCTTCGCCGCAGGAGTCCAGATCTGGAAGCGGGCCCTGCCCCGTGGCGGCGACCCGGTGCCCGACGGGCGCCTGCTCGGGATCGTGCTCGCCGTGGTGCTCGTCGGCCTCCAGGTGGCGGTCCTGGCGCGGCTCGGGCTCGTGCGGACGGCGGGCCGGGCCGCCTGGTGGTGGTGCTGGACGGCGGCGGGGTGGGTGCTGCTGGAGGCCCTGGCGGTGTGGTGGGGCTACGGAGGCTGGCGGATCATCGCCGTGGTGGGCCCCGGAGCGGCCTGCTGGGCGGTCGGGTTCCTCGTGGTGCACCCGGCCGCCGCCGGGGGCCGCCGCCGGCGGCGCTGAGCGGGCACGCCGTGTTCCTTCCAGCTCCGGCCGCCGTCGACCGTCGACCAGAGGCTTCCCCCGGCCTCGGCCAGGAGCCAGCTGGTCGCGCCCGGGCCGTCCATGAGCCGGGTTCAGGCCTCGGCGGGCTCGTGGGGGTACTGGCTGCGACACGACCAGCACCACTGCTCGACGTCGTCGAGGCGGGTGAGGGAGCCGGGGGTGTCCCACGCCTCGGGCACCACGTAGACGCGCCGCACGGGGGCGAGTTCGGCATCAGGGCGCGCGCAGTTGTCGCAGGGCAGCATCGGCCCAGGTTGCCACCGTCGGGACGGGATGAAATCGGGCGGGTCGTGTCGTTAGAGTCGGATGAACCGCCGGTAGCCACCTGGGCACTGGACGGAGGAGGAGCACCGACATGACCCAGCCCTGCGGCGCGCCAGGACGCGTCACGGTCCCGATCGTCCGATCCCGCAAGGTCCGCCGAGGGGGTGCTCCGCTGGTGATGGTCACCGCGTACGACGCCCCCGGCGCCAAGCTCGCCCACCGGGCGGGTGTGGACCTCGTGCTCGTGGGGGACTCCCTCGCCATGGTCGTGCTCGGGCACGAGGACACGCTGTCGGTCACGGTCGAGGAGATGGCGCACCACACGGCCGCCGTCGCCCGAGGGCTGAGGGCTTCGGTCGCGGCCGGCACGGCAGGCCACGGCGCCCCGCTGATCGTGGGCGACATGCCCTGGATGAGCTACCACGTGTCGGCCGAGGACAGCGTGCGCAACGCCGCCGCCCTGGTCCGCGCCGGTGCCGGTTGCGTCAAGCTCGAGGGCGGGGCCAAGCGGGCGCCGATGGTCCGCGCCATCGTGGACGCCGAGATCCCGGTGATGGGTCACGTCGGTCTCACGCCGCAGTCGGTCCATGCCACCGGTGGGTTCAAGGTGCAGGGCCGGGCCCTCGACGAGGCCCGGGCGATCATCGCCGACGCCCGGGCGCTGGAGGCGGCCGGCTGCTTCGCCCTGGTCGTGGAGGGTGTGCCCGACGCCCTTGCCCACGCCGTCACCGAGGCCGTCGAGATCCCGACGATCGGCATCGGTGCCGGCCCGGACTGCGACGGTCAGGTGCTCGTGTGGCACGACCTGCTCGGCATCGAGGACCGCTTCGTGCCCAAGTTCGTGCGCCGCTACGCCGACCTGGCCACGTCGTCGGTGGCGGCGCTGTCGGCCTACGCCGCCGACGTGCGGTCCGGGGCCTTCCCGGGGCCCGACGAGCGCTACGCCGCCCGCCCCGAGCTGACCGCGGCGCTCGCCGACCTGGCCACCGGGTCGGTGCCTGCGGCCGCTGCGCCCGCCGCCGCGGTCGACCCGGACGGCTCCGAGCTGGGCTTCGTCGACCTGGCGGCGGCGGCCGCTGCCCTCTCGGCCGACGCCGAGGCCTTCCTGGCCGGGCTCTACGGCGCATCCTGAGCCGGCGCTCGGGCCTGACGCCTTCGGAGCTGACGCCTTCGGAGCTGACGGCGGTCCGGTCCGCCGGCCCTGAACCGACGGTCCGGGCCCTGGAACCGACCCCTCCCGGAGGCGGCTAGGGTTCCCCGGCCCGATCCATCCTGCCCTCACCGGTGCCGCTGCCGCGGCGTTGCGGAGGGCCCCGGCGCCCGCCGGGTCCGAAGGGAGCCCACATGGCCGCACGGCCCTACGAAATCGTCATCATCGTCGACTCCTCGCTCGACGATCAGGTCATCAACAGCACCGTCGAGCGCTCCGCCGCCGCCGTGCGCTCCACCGGCGGCACCGTCAACCGGGTCGAGCGCTGGGGGCGGCGCAAGCTGGCCTTCGAGATCGCCAAGAAGAAGGAGGGCTACTACGCCGTGCTCGACACGGTGGCCGCCTCCGACCAGGTGATCGAGATCGAGCGCCAGCTCCACCTCATGGACGAGCTGCTCCGCCACAAGATCGTCAAGGTGTCGCCCCGGGCCACGAACCGAAGCCTGGCCGCTCCGCCCACCCTCGACGAGATCTCCGCTGCCGCGCGGGAGCGCGGCGAGAAGGACTGAGCCCGATGTCGGGCAACAACGTCACGATCGTGGGGAACATCACCCGCGATCCGGAGCTGCGCTTCACCGCGTCGGGCCAGGCCACGGCCACCTTCGGGCTGGCCGTCTCCCGCCGCTGGCAGAACCGCCAGACCAGCGAGTGGGAGGAGGCCACGTCGTTCTTCAACGTCGTGTGCTGGCGCGAGCTCGCCGAGAACTGCGCCGAGTCCCTCCACAAGGGCTCCCGGGTCATGGTGACCGGCCGTCTCGAGCAGCGATCCTGGGAGACCCCCGACGGCGACAAGCGCAGCGTGATCGAGGTCGTGGCCGACGAGGTCGGTCCGTCCCTGCGCTGGGCCACCGCCCAGGTCACCCGCAACGAGCGCCGCGGCGGCGGCGATGACGACGGGGGCGGCTACAGCGCCCCACGCGGCGGCGGCCGCGGCCAGAGCACCCACAACAGCGGGGGCGGCGGTTCGCGCCCGGGCCCCGCACCTGACACCTCCACCCCCTCCTACGACTACGACGAGGAGCCCTTCTGATGGCCCGCAACAACGACCGCGACCGCGACCGGGGCTCGAGCTCCAAGCGCGCCCCGAAGGACGACAAGCGCAGGCCGGCCAAGAAGCGCCCGGCCCTCGTCGCCGAGGGGACCTACATCGACTACAAGGACATCGCCCTGCTGCGGAAGTTCACCTCGGAGCGGGGGAAGATCCGGGCCCGGCGGGTCACCGGCCTCTCGGTGCAGATGCAGCGTGATGTCGCTCTGGCCGTGAAGACGGCGCGGGAGCTGGCCCTGCTGCCCTACGCCGCCAAGAACGTCAACGAGCGCGGGCCCCGGCGCCTGCGGTCGGGCGGTCCCCGTGAGGACCGCGGCGGTCCCGGCGAGCGTCAGGCCGACGACGCCGAGACGCCCGACGAGACCGAGGGCGAGGAGGGCTGAGCCATGGCGAAGGTCATTCTCCGCAGCGACGTCACGGGCCTCGGCAAGCGCGGCGACATCGTCGAGGTCGCCGACGGCTACGCCCGCAACTTCCTGTTCCCCAAGTCGCTGGCGCTGGCGGCGAACGCAGGGACCGTCGAGCAGGCCGCCCGCATGCGCCGGGCCCGCGACCTGCGCCATGCCAAGGACCGCGAGTCGGCCCAGACGATCGCCACCACGCTGGTGGCCAAGACGATCGCCATCTCCGCCAAGGCCCGCGGCCAGAAGCTGTTCGGTTCGGTGTCGGTGGCCGAGATCGTGGAGGCCGTGAAGGCCCAGACCGGCGTGGAGCTCGATCGTCGTCATCTGCATCTCGACGAGCACATCAAGACCACCGGCACCCACGAGGTCCCGGTGCGTCTGCCCGGCGACGTGGAGTTCCGGGTCGTGGTGGAGGTCTCGCCCGCCTGATCGGGCTCGATGCCCGCCCGCACCCGGGCGGGCACCCCACGTCCGTCTGGTCGGGGTTGATCATTCGGCTCCGCCCCGGTGCTGATCGGAGCGGTCGGCTGACGGGGACCGGATCGGTACCAGGGCGTGGATGACGACCCGGGAGCCGGTCCCCCGGCCGTGCCCGTGGCCGTCGTGCCCGTCGCCGTCATGCTCAATGCGTCCCTCGGCCCAGCCGTCGACGGCCGCCAGTCGGTCGTCGAGGGCCTGGACCTGCGGCGCCAGGTCCCCCCGCTCGTGCCAACGGGAACCTATGGGTCCCGACGCCGCCGTCAGGACCACGGCGTCGCCCTCGTCGCGTAGCTCCAGACGGGCCGGTTGCCCGGAGTCGGCCCCGGCCCGGACGACCAGTTCCAGCGCGTCCAGGCTCACCTGCCAGAGCGCCCCCTCGATGGCGTCGCTGTAGCGCCGCAGGCCCCGGAGCTCGACGGCCGGACCGGCCCCGGCGTCGTCGGCGGAACGGTCAGCGCGACCGTCGGCGGGACGATCCTTGGCGGTGAGATCGGCGGCCAGGGCGGCGGCGGCCGTGTGGAGGGCCGGATCCAGGCCGTGCTCGTTGAGCGCCGCCGGGCGCAGCCGGGTGACGGCCCGGCGCAGGTCAGCGATGGCCGACCGCAGCTCCTCTTGGGCTCGGGCCAGGTCCTCGGCGCAACCCGGCCCGGGGTGGCCGGACCCCGGGCCTGCCGTGATCCGGTCGAGCAGTCCGATGGCGGCGTCGATGCGACGCCGGGCCCCGTTGCGCAGCTCGGCGTCGACCCGCTGGCGTTCCCGGTCGGCGGCCGCGATCAGGCGCTGTCGCGACGACAACAGCTCCTCGGCCCGATCGGCCAGCTGTTGGTGGTTCTGCCATCCGATGCCGCTCACCAGAGCCATGAGGACGGGCACCATGACGATCAGCATCAGCACCTCGATCCAGTTGGGGGTTCGTTGCTCGGCGTCGCTCACGCCGATGGTGCGTGAGATCACGGTGACCGCGAGGGTCACCATCCAGGCGCCGATCAGCACGCGCCGGGCTGAGCGGCGGTCGAGCTCCGTGACCGCCATGAGGGCGGCGGGCAAGGCCGACATCGCCGAGATCGGCAGTGCCGAGGGGCTGACCGCGGCACCGACGAGCGTCGGAGGCCAGATGGTGACGTTGAGCAGCATCACCGCCGCCGCACCCCGCCCGGCGAGGGCGAACTGGCGGGCGGCGGTGATCATGGCGGCGTAGAGGGAGGCGGCCACCACGACGGCTCCGGCGGCGTGGTTACCCGGTCCGACCCAGACGGCGGCGGCGGCCACGCCCAGGCCCACGGCGACGGCCCGGTACACGGTGAGGTAGCGGGCCAGCCGTTCCGTGCCGGTGCGACCTTCCCGGGAGGATCGTGAGCGTCCTGGCCCGCTGCCGCCGAGTCGGGCGAGCCAACCCCGGTGGGCGGCGGCCGGGACCGGTGACCTGCTCACGGCCGGTCCCCGGTCGGGGGGAGCGGGATGACGGCGAGCAGGCGGGTCCCGAGCACCGAGGAGCTCACCTGGAGGGTGCCGCCGACGGCTGCGACCCGGTCGGCCATGTTGCGCAGCCCCCCGCTGCCCGGGACCGGCGGGACCACGAAGCCGGGCCCGTCGTCGCTCACTGTCATCCTCAGCACCGCACCCTGGCGGATCAGCTCGAGGCGCACGGCGGCGCCCGATCCCACGTGCTTGTCGATGTTGGCCAGCGCCTCCATGCAGCAGAACCACACCGTGGCCTCGACCTCGCTGGGGAGCGCCTCGGCCGCCGGAGACTCCGGGCCGCCGGGGTCGCCGCAGCTCCCGGGGCCGGTCGGGTCGACGAGGCCCACGACGCGCAGTTCGGCCGGCCGGTTGCGTCGGACGGCAGCGCTGCGCAGCGCGGCGACGAGCCCCATCTCGCGCAGGCCGGCGGGATCGACCCCGTAGACCAGGTCGTGGAGTTCGGTCACGGCCTCAAGGAGCTCCTGGCGGGCGCCGGTGACGAAGCTGACGGCCCGTTCGGGCTCGGCGTCGAGGAGGCGCCCGGCGACCGAGAGCTGAACCAGGGCACCGTGGAGACGCTGCTGGGCGCCGTCGTGGAGGTCGCGTTCGATGCGGCGGCGCTCGCGGTCGGCGGCCTCGGTGAGGGCGGCCCGGGAGTGGGCCAGGGCCTCGGTCCGGTCGGTCAGCAGCGCCTGGTTCTGGGCGCCGATGAGCAGCACCAGGGCGATCAGCGCGGGGACCGACATGATGATGGCGGCGTCGAGGATCGGCGGGTCGATCCGGTCGGTGAGGCCGGTGACATCGGTGGTCGTGCCGATGACGACGACGGCCAGCGTGAGCAGCACGGCGACGCCGAGCACCCGGGCGACGGTCCGGCGGGGCAGTTCGGGCACGGCGAGCAGCACCGGCCCCAGGCTGGCCAGGCTGGTGATGGGCAGCGCATCCGGGGCGATGACCGTGGCGCCGACGGCCAGCGGCCACACGGCCAGGTTCATCACCAGCACCGCCCAGTCGAGCTCCCCCCGCTGGTTGCGACGCAGGGCCAGGACCAGCGTCGAGCCGTAGACGACCGTGAGCGCCACGATCACGAGGATCCAGCGGGAGGCGACGGCGAACACCCAGACTCCGAGCACACCCGTGACGACACAGACCACGATGCCGATGTTGACGACGAGGACCCGGTGGATGCGCCGCTGGGCGGCGACCTCCCGCTGTTCGGGCGCAGGCGGCTCGGGACTGCTCACTCCGGCTGGTGGCGACCGGGCCCGGGTCTGTGCCGGACGAAGGCGATGACCTGCTCCGGGGTGAGGTCGGCCTTGCGGAGGTAGCGCACGCCGGACTGGCGGGCGGCAGCGGGCAACTCGTCGGGCTCGTAGGTGGACATGAGCACGGCCGACACATCGGGGTGGGTGCGCTGCATCCAGGCGATGGTCTCGATTCCGTTGACCCCGGGCATGGACAGATCGACCAGGGCGATGTCGACACGGCGGCCGGAGTCGAGAAGGACGGCTGCCTCACCCGCCGAGAGCACCCCGGTGACCTGCAACTCTGGCGACGATCCCAGGGCCAGGCTGGCGGACCGCAGGAACGTCTCCTGGTCGTCGACCAAGAGGACCTGCAACGGCGAGGGCGTCACGTTCGGCGCCGTCGCCACGGACCCGGCCATGATCGCTCCCATGGGTGAACTCTGCACACGTCGGACGGCCCGGTGAACATCGTGGTAGCACGATATGTCAGCCCGGCGACCGCGGGCCGGGTCCACCCGGACCGACCCCGCCGGGCGCAGCGGCGGCGGCCAGGAACAGCAGCACAGCCTTGACCCGCCGGTTCGAGGACCCGTCCTCCTCTAGCCCGAGCTTGGTGAAGACGGTGTTGATGTGCTTCTCGATGGTGCGCTCCGACAGCGCCAAGCGGGCGGCGATGGCGGCGTTGGAGCGGCCCGTGGCCAGCTCGGCCAGGATGGTCTGCTCACGCTCGGTCAGCTCCGACAGCGGGGACCGGGGAGCCGCACCGCGGCGGGTGAGCAGGGTGTCGATGACCAGCGGGTCGACGAATGCCCCTCCCTCGGCGACGGACCGCACCGCAGCCAGGAGCTGTTCGACGTCACCCACCCGCTCCTTGAGGAGGTAGCCGCGGCGGTCCGTTCCCGAGCCGAGCAGGGCCAGGGCGTAGGAGGGCTCCAGGTGCTGGGACAGCACGACGACGCCCACCTCGGGGTGCCTGGTGCGCAGCTCGGCGGCGGCCCTGATGCCCTCGTCGGTGCCGGTGGGGGGCATGCGGATGTCGGTGAGGACGACGTCGGGGCGGTGGGTGGCGACGGCGGCGAGGAGTTCGTCGTAGCTGGCGATGGCGGCGACGACCTCCAGGTCCGGTTCGGCGCCGAGCAGTGCGACCAGGCCCTGACGCACCACCAGGGCGTCCTCGGCAATCACGATCCGCACGGCGTCACGCTAGGCGCGTGGATCGGCCCGTTTGGGTGCTACCACGGTTGCCGGGGGTGCCCCCGCCCCTTATGGTGCGGCGGAATGTGGTCCGTTGCATCAGATGCTCGGGGGTGGATCGTCGTTCCCCGTGGGAGAAGCAGGGGCGGAGCACTGCTGTCCTCGGTGCTGTTGCTACTGGGCACGCTGGCTGCGGTGATGGCCCCGCCACTGGTCGCCCGGGCCGCCCCGGCCAACGACAGCCATGCGTCGCCGACCGCGCTGTCCCAGGGTGGGCCGGCGTTGACGGTGTCGACCTACGAGTCGACGCTGGCGCCCGTCGAGGCCTCCCTGGCCGGGGTCGAGGGGACAGTCTGGTTCGGGGTGTCGACCTTGGCGCCGGGCACGGTCGAGCTTGATCTGGCGGGGAGCACGGGCGTGGTCCGCGTCGACGCCTTCGTCGGCGGAGGCGGGGACAGCTATCCGACCCAGGCGCTGGTCACGTCGTTCCATCACGGTGATCGCTGGCAGTTCCTCACCGACGGCGGTCCGGTGCTGGTGCGGGTGGGCGTGAGCGATGCCGCCAGTGCGTCCTCCATGGTCATGGTGTCGGCGCCGTCGACCACGGTCTTGGTTCCGGAGGCGAACCGGTTCGGGAACCGGGTGTGGCCGGTGGGATCCCAGGGTCTGATCTACGGCGAGCGTTCGGTGACGGTGTCGGGGTACGGGGCCTCGTTCGGCGGCGCCGACGGGGAGGGTGCGGGCTCCCCATCGCTGTGGCTCGGTCCGGTCACGGGGCCGAGTGGGACGGTGCTGCGGGTGTCCTGGACGGAGGTCGATGCCACAGGGGCCGATGTCGGGTTCCCGTACGAGCCCGAGAGCGCTCAGGTCGTGCTCTTCAGCGGCCGCCCGCTCGACGGCGGGACGGCCCTGGCAGTGCGCTCCCCCGGCCAGCCGTTCACGCTGACGGGTGACCCCGTGCACCTGCTGTTGCGGGCAGGCCGCCACGTGCGGGTAACGGTCACGCTGGAGCCGGCGGGTCCGACCCGCTTCTCGCTGGAGGGGGTCACTCCGGGTTCGCCGGTGCCGTCGGCAGCAGTCGGTGCGCAGACCGAAATGACTCTGTTGGTGCAACCGACGTCGGGCGCGACCAGTGCGGTTGTGTCGTTCAGCGTGGACGTCTGGGCGGGCCGTGCCACGCTGGACAGCTTCGCCTCCTCCGACATCAGTTGCGCGCCTGAGGACAGTGACCGCACGCTGAACTGCACGGTGTCGTCGGCGACGGTCGCCACCCGCAGCATCACGCTGCTGGTGACGCCAGGCCCTGCGCTGTTCCCCGCCTGTGAGCTCGGCGGCACGGCGGGCTGCTTGGCGTTGCGGGTCCGTCCCATGTTCTCCGGAGCGGCCGAACAGTTCGTGCGAGTGCCGGTCGACGGCACCCTGCCGTCGGTGTCGATCACCGGCCTCCAGCCCGATTCCATCGCCCCGGGTTCGATGCTGTCGGCGCAGATCCAGGTGAGCGTGCCCCCGGCGTCCTCGCCCAACGCCTGGCCGACGGGTGGTCCGGGTCCGGGTGGTCCGGGTCCGGGTGGTCCGGGAAGTGGGGCGGTCATCAGGGTCCGGATCCAGCCGACATGGACGGCGTCGCGACTCACGGCGCGGGGCACGGGTTGGACCTGCACCCGGTCGACGACGCCGGCGCTGCAGTTCGTGTGCGAAGCCCAGGC
>JBIKWW010000424.1:0-3500 GCA_044356125.1 Acidimicrobiia bacterium | reverse complement strand
CCCTCGTCGGTGAGGACCTGGGCGGCGAGTCGCATCCAGCGGTGGGTGTCGACGCGCACCGAGTCCTGCTCGTCGGCCACGTAGATCTCGACATCGGCCGGGGTCGTGCGTCGGGTAGCGGTGCGTACGGGAACCGTCAGCGGGGCGGGGCCCGCCGACGGCCGACTACTGCCAGGGTCTTCGGTCATTGCCGCGCTTCCTGTTGGGGATCCTGGGGAACCGAGCTGAGGCCACGGGCGACGGCCGAACGGGCCTCGCCACCGGTGCGATCCAACGTCCGGTCACTCGTCCGGTCGCTCGTCCGGTCACCGTTGCGATCGGCTGCCCGGTCGCCGGGAGCGGGAGTCAGCCGCTGGCGGTCGTGGCGGTCATAGGCGTCGACGATGTCGGCGACGATGCGGTGGCGCACCACGTCGCCACGGCCGAGCTGAACGAACGCCAGTCCCTCGATCTCGCCGAGGATCGCCTGCAGGCCGGCCAGGCCGGAGCGTTCACCGCGCAGATCGACCTGCGTGACGTCACCGGTGATGACGCTCTTGGATCCGAACCCGATCCGGGTGAGGAACATCTTCATCTGCTCGGGCGTGGTGTTCTGTGCCTCGTCCAGGATGATGAAGCTGTTGTTGAGGGTTCGGCCGCGCATGAAGGCCAGCGGCGCCACTTCGATGGCGCCCTTCTCCATCAGCTTGGCCACCCCTTCGGGTTCGAGCATGTCGAACAGGGCGTCGTAGAGCGGACGCAGGTACGGGTCGACCTTGGCCATCAGGTCGCCGGGGAGGAACCCGAGGCGCTCCCCTGCCTCGACCGCGGGGCGGGTGAGGATGATCCGGCTGACCTGCTTGGCCTGGAGGGCCTGGACGGCCAGGGCGACGGCCAGGTAGCTCTTGCCCGAGCCCGCCGGTCCGATGCCGACGGTGATGATGTTCGCCGCGATGGCGTCGACGTACCGCTTCTGGCCGGCCGTCTTGGGCCGCACCGAGCGGCCCCCCTTGGACGGACGCAGGACCTCGGTCGTGAGGACCTGACTGGGACGCTGGTCGGCCCGGACCATGTCGAGGGACCGCTCCACGACGGCCGGGTCGAGGCTCTGGCCCGAGGCGACGAGCATCACGAGCTCCTCCAGGACACCGGCGACGAGGGGAGCGTCGGGTCCGCTGACGGAGAACTCGTTACCTCGCACCGAGATCCGGGTGTTCGGGAACGCTGCCTCCACGAGGCGGAGGTTGGCGTCGCGGGGACCGAGCAGCCCGGTCATGAGATGGTTGCCGGGGACGTTCACCCGCACCGGCTCACCTGCACCGGAGCCCTCCGGATCCACCCCGGAACCTCGGGACGCGGCGAGCCCGGGGGCCGGGGGAACCGTCGGGGACCCGGCGCCGGCCGGACGGAAGGCGGAGCGGGAGCTGCCGGGGGCGGAGGGACGATGACGATCGGCGGACACGGCGGGGACTCGCAGCTCAGGCTAGCGCCCGTCGACGGACAATCGGCGCCAGTTCGCGGCGCCCCCGGCCGGGCGCCCGACGTGACCTCAGGTCCGGATCTCGCCGAGGCGGGCGAACTCGACGGCCAACGAGCTCTGGTAACGCTCGAGCTGGGCGGCGACCGGGGCCGGACCGCCCCCTCCGGGGCTCGATCGCCGGGCGACGGACACCCCCGGCTCGAGCAGGCCGAGGGCGGCCGTGCCGAGCGAGGGATGGGTTCCCACGAGCTCGGCGAAATCGACGTGCCGATCGAGCGCCGTACGCACCAGTTCGCCGACCACGGCGTGGGCCTGGCGGAACGGCGTGCCTCGGGCGACCAGCCACTCGGCGAGGTCGGTGGCAGCGACGAAGGGCGTGTCGGCCGCGGCCTGCATCCGCGCCACGTCGAAGGTGAGGTTGCGCAGCAGCCCGGTCATGGCCGACAGCGCGCGCCGGATCTGGTCCAGGGAGTCGAACAGGGGTTCCTTGTCCTCCTGGAGATCCCGGTTGTAGGAGAGGGGCAACCCCTTCAGGGTGGCCAGGAACCCGGTGAGGTTGCCGATCAACCGCCCGCTTTTGCCCCGGGCCAGCTCGGCGATGTCGGGATTCTTCTTCTGCGGCATCATCGACGAGCCCGTGGACCATCCGTCGGGCAGGCGCACGAAGTGGAACTCGTCGCTGGCCCACAGCACGATCTCCTCGCCCATCGAGGACAGGTGCACCGAGATGAGGGAGAGCACGAAGAGCGCCTCGGCCACGAAGTCGCGATCGCTGACGGCGTCGAGGCTGTTCTCGAAACGCCTGGCGAAGCCGAGGTCCTCGGCGACGCCGTCGGGGTCGAGCGGCAGGGACGTTCCCGCCAAAGCACCCGCCCCGAGGGGGCTGACGTCGAGGCGCCGCAGCCCGTCGAGCAGGCGCCCGACGTCACGGGCGAACCGCCAGCCGTGGGCCATGAGGTGGTGCGCGAGCAGCACCGGCTGGGCGCGCTGGAGGTGGGTGTAGCCGGGCAGGTAGGAGTCCCCCGCCTCCCGGGCCCGCTCGAGCAGGGCCACCCGCAGCTCGTGCACCTGATGGGCGATGGCCAGGAGCTCCCGCTTGGTGAACAGTCGGAGGTCGGTCGCCACCTGGTCGTTGCGGCTGCGGCCCGTGTGGAGGCGCGCGCCGGGGTCACCGGCGAGCTCGGTCACCCGCCGCTCGACGGCCGTGTGGATGTCCTCGTCGGACGGGGCGAAACGCAGGTCGCCCGCCAGGATCTCGGCCTCCACGGCGTCGAGCGCCTCGAGCAGCATGGCCAGCTCCTCGTCGGAGAGCACCCCGGCCCGGACCAACCCACGGGCGTGGGCCCGCGAGCCCCGGAGGTCGTCGAGAGCCAGGCGGCGGTCGAACGACAGGCTCTCGGTGAAGGCCATCAGCTCGTCGGACGGACCCGATTCGAAGCGCCCGTGCCACAGCGTCGAGCCGCTGGCCCCGGCGTCCTGCTTCCTCGTCATCGCGTGCTCGCTCCCTCGCCGCTGCGGCGACCGGATGGTCGGGTCAGCCGCTTCCGTCGGTCGGCGCCCGTCCCGCGTCCGGGCGGAGCGGGCCCAACATGGTAAAGCCTGGTCCGGACCGTACCGGCCCAGTTGCCGGCCCAGTTGCCGGCCCAGTTGCCGGCCGGGTTCGTCGGCCGGGCTCGCCGGCCCGGTTCGCCGGCCCGGATCGGGCCGACCGCCCACCGGTCGGGTCCAGCGCCGGGTGGCGGAGGGCTCACGGAACGACCCGGGCCGTGAGGCGCACCGTGACCGAGGAGCGGGCAGCGTCGGCGTTGAGCGTCCAGAGCAGCTCGACCGGACCCGTTCTCCGGGCCGTGAACGTCCCGGTCACGGTCACCGCCTCCCCCGGCGCCAGGGTCGTCCCCTCCGCCAGCTCGGTGCCCCCCGTCCAGCCGTCGGCCGCGGTCGGCCCCTTGGAGCGGGTCACGCTGAGCGGTGACCCACCCCGGTTGGCCACCTGGAACCGAACCGGGTGGACGCTGCCGACAGCGACGGTGCCCAGTTCGAT
>JBIKWW010000423.1:0-3502 GCA_044356125.1 Acidimicrobiia bacterium | reverse complement strand
CCTACGTCTTCATCGCCCACGACCTCTCCGTGGTCGCCCACATCTCGGACCGCATCGGCGTGATGTACCTGGGCAAGATCGTGGAGACGGGAACCCGCGAGGAGATCTTCGCCAACCCCCAGCATCCCTACACGATCGCCCTGCTCTCGGCGGTGCCCCTGCCCGATCCCCGGGCCGAGCGCGAGCGAAAGCGCAACCGCATCGTGCTGCAGGGCGACCCGCCCTCGCCGGCCGATCCCCCCTCGGGATGCCGGTTCCGGACCCGTTGCTGGAAGGCGACCGAGCGCTGCGCCGTCGAGGAGCCGACCCTGGTCGATCGGGGCGCCGGCCATCCCGTGGCCTGTCACTTCCCCGGCGCTTGATCTCCGGCCCCGGTCGGGGTTCCTGGAACCCGGCGCTACGCTCAGGCCGGCCCAAGGAGACCGATGTCACAGCGCTACTACGTCACCGACACCGACCTGTCGGCGCGTTTCCCCATCTACACCCGCGCCAACGTCGGCGAGGTGTTCCCCGACCCGGTGACGCCGCTCACCAGCGACTCGGCGCTGTGGCTGGCCGAGTTGGGCTGGCGCGACGCCTGGGTGCGCATGGGGGCGTTCGAACTGGCCGAGTTCCCCGCCGACCGCTACTGCCAGCTCGGCGTGGTGGGCGGGTACTGCTACCTGAACGCTTCACTCATCCGCCTGTTCGGCGAGCGGGCCCCGGGCCTGTCGTGGCGCGACATGGACGCCCAGTTCTTCGGCGCCCAGCCCGGCATCCCCGACTACGTCGAGGCGCCCGGCGACCAGAACCCGGCGTTCACGGCCAAGATCGGTGAGACCTTCGCCTGGGTCTTCACCAAGCACCACGTCTCCGACATCGACGAGCTGACCGAGCACCGGGAGCTCACCAAGCGGCTCCGGGCGGAGCGGCCCGACCTCGCCTCCCTCACCGACGCCCAGCTCTGGGCGCGCTACGACGAGCTCCTGCCCCTCCACCGGACGATGTTCGCCCAGCACCTCTTCACCACCTACATGACGACCGTACCGGTCGGCGTGATCTCGGCGGTGGCGACGGCCGTCGGGCGGCCCGATCTGACCCTGCCCATCATGGCGGGCATCGGCGACGTCGACTCGGCCGAGCCGAGCCACGCCCTCTGGGCGATGGGGCGCCAGGTTGCCGCCTCCCCCTCGCTCACGGCCCACTTCGACCGCGGCGTCGGCGGACTGCCGGATCGTCTGCGCGCTGATGGTTCGGCCGACGCCGCGACGTTCGTGGCCGCCCTCGATGCGTTCCTCGTCGAGTACGGGAGCCGGGGACCCAACGAGTGGGAGTCCCGCTCGCCGACGTGGGAGACGCGCCCCGAGCTGGCCCTGGCCGCGGTCGACCGGATGCGTCTGGCCTCCGACGCACAGGCTCCTGCGGCACAGAACGCGGTCCGGGCATCGGAGCGCGAGCAGGCGGCCGCCACGCTGCTCGCCATGGTCGAAGCCGACCCAGCCACGCACGGCCAGTTGGCGGCGGCGATCGCCTGCTCGGCGGCGTGGCTCCCCGGCCGGGAGCGGTCCAAGACCAACAACATCCGGCTGATCCACGAGATGCGCATGGCCATGCGCGAGCTGGGCCGACGCATGGTGGAACGCGGCGCCTTCGACGAGATCGAGGACTTCGGCTTCGTCCGCCTGGCCGAGATGCCCACCCTGCTGAGCGATCCCCACGCCCTGACCGACCGGGTCCGTGAGCGTCGTGAGGAGTACCGGCACCTCCTCGAGGTCGAGCCCCCGTTCGTGTTCGTCGGCGAGCCCGAGGGCGGTCCCGGAACCTGGCCCCGCCGTGACGCCGTCGGCTCGGCCCGGCTCGCCGTCGGCGAGGTCCTCATGGGGTCCCCCGGGTGCCCGGGGAGCGCCGAGGGCCGGGCCCGGGTGGTGCTCGATTCCAACGACCCGTCGGCGCTCGAGCCCGGCGACATCCTCGTGGCGCCCATCACCGACCCGTCCTGGACCCCGTTGTTCGTGCCCGCCGCGGCCGTCGTCGTCGACGTCGGCGCCCCGCTGAGCCACGCCATCATCGTGAGCCGAGAGCTCGGCATCCCGTGCGTCATCTCGGCCACCGGCGCGACGCGCCGCATCCCCGACGGTGCCCTGATCCGGGTGGACGGTTCCACCGGCGCCGTCACCGTCCTCGAAGGAGCCTGATCCATGCGCATCCAGTTCCACGCCGATCGCTGCCACGGTCACCAGATGTGCGCCATCGCCGCGCCCGAGCTGTTCGGTTCCGACGACTACGGGAACGCCCTGGTGCTCGTCGAGGGGGAGCTGACCCCCGAGCAGGAGGCCCGGGCCCGCAAGGCCTGCAACAACTGTCCCGAGCACGCGCTCGATCTCGTCTGAACCCCCAGGAGCACTGATGAACCTGCCGCTGCCCGTGACCGACTGGGCCACCGACTACGACATCTTCGATCCCTCATTCATCCGCGATCCGTACCCCATCGCCGCCGAGATGCGGGAGCACTGCCCCGTGGCCCACACAGACCGCTGGGGCGGCTCGTGGATGGCCACCCGCTACGACGACGTCGTGGCCATGGCGCATGAGCACGAGATCTTCACGTCCCGCAACATCATCGTCACCCCGCCGCCGCCCGGGCAGCTCGAGGGGGCCTATGCGGCCGTGGCCGCTCCCCCCATCACGTCGGACCCGCCCGACCACCACTGGCACCGGCGCCTGATCCTGCCGACGTTCTCCCCGCAGGCCGTCGCCCAGTACGAGCAGGGCACCCGCGACCTGTGCAACGGCCTCATCGACCGCTTCATCGACGCCGGGCGGGCCGATGCCGCCGGTGACTACGCCCAGCAGATCCCCGTGCGCGTCATCGCCACCATGCTCGGTGTGCCGCTCGAGATGTCCGACGAGTTCACCTCGTGGGTGCGTGGCGTGCTCGAGGTCGGCCTGACCGACCCGAAGGTCCGCCTGGAGAACCGGATGAAGATCATCGGCTTCTTCGCCAAGGAGATCGCCGACCGCCAGGCCAACCCCCGCGAGAACGACTTCATCACGTCGCTGCTCAGCGCCGAGCACGACGGCCGGAAGGTTCCCGTCGAGTACGTGATGGGGGTGTGCAACCTGATGCTGGTGGCCGGCGTCGACACCACGTGGTCGTCCATCGGGTCGTCGCTGTGGCACCTGGCCCAGCACCCCGAGCACCGGGCACGGCTGCGGGAGGACCCGGCCGTCTGGCCCCAGGCGATCGAGGAGCTGCTGAGGGCCTACGCACCGGTGACCATGGCCCGCATCGTGAGCCACGACACCGAGTTCCAGGGCTGTCCCATGCACGCCGGCGACCGGGTGCTCATGGCGTTCCCGCTGGCCAACCGGGACCCGCGCCAGTTCGAGAACCCCGACGTCGTCGACTTCGACCGCGAGAACAACCGCCACGTGGCCTTCGGGGCCGGGATCCACCGCTGCGCCGGGTCGAACCTGGCCCGCCTGGAGCTACGGGTGGCGCTGCAGACGTTCCTGGAGCGCA
>JBIKWW010000422.1:0-3510 GCA_044356125.1 Acidimicrobiia bacterium | reverse complement strand
TGGCCATGCAGGTCGGTGGGATGGCCGGTCAGCCCGCCACCCGGGCCCTCAGCGGCTTCGACCTCCCGCTCCCCCGTACCGGTCGGGCACTGGACCGCCTCGTCCTCGTGCCCGTCGCCATCGACGGGTTCGCCGACACCTGGGGTCTGCCCCGCGACGACGTCCGGCTGCGCATCATCCTCGGCGAGCTCGCCCACATCGCCGTGATGCGGGCCCCCGGCGTCGCTCCCCGTCTGCTCGACGCACTGGGCCGACACGCCGACGGCTTCCGGCTCGACCCCGACGCCATGGGCTCCCTGTTCGACGAGATCGATCCGACCGATCCGACGTCCATGCAGGTTGCGCTGGGAGACCCGGGCCGCATCCTGGGTGCCCTGTCGACGCCCGCCCAGGACGCCGCCCGGGCCGAGATGCAGCGGATCTTCGCCGTCGTGACGGGCTGGGTCGACCACGTCGTCGGCGGCTGCGTGTCCCGACTCCTCGGTTCCGACCGGGTCGGCGAGGCCCTCCGCCGCCGCCGTCTCGAGCCGATCGCCGCCGACCAGCTCCTCGACCAGCTCCTCGGGTTGCGACGCGACCGGGCCGCCACCGAACGGGGCATCGCCTTCGTACGCGGCGTCGTCGAACGCTCCCCCGATCGGCTCCACCAGCTCCTGTCCCGGGACGACGGTCTGCCCACCGAGGCCGAGATCGACGCCCCGGGCCTGTGGCTGGCCCGACTCGAGCTGTGAAGGTCCCGAGCCGCCGCGGCGGGCCGGGGAGCAGGCTCAGAGGTCCTCGTCGTCGGGCCGGATGGGTCGGCGCCAGCTGAAGGACGCACCGGCGGGGCGCAGGCGCCGCATGTGCCCCGCCAGCCACTCCAGAGCGGGCTCCCCCACGATCCCGATGGCCACCGCCCCGGCCGACGACGCCGCGATCAGGACGGCGCCGAACCAGCGCGGGAAGGCGATGGCCACCGGCAGCAGTGCCGCCGCCACCCAGGCGAGCTGGAAGAGCGTCTCGACCCGTCCGAACACGGCGCTGCGCGCCGCCGGGGGGAGGTCACGCTGCAGCACGGCATCGAACGCAACCCGACCGGCTGCCGCGGCCAGCCCGATGGCCCCGGCGAGCACCGCCGTCCAGGCCGGGGAGGCGTTCAGCGCGCAGAGGATCGCGGCGAGGCCGCCGAGCGTCGGGATGGCGGCCAGGATCACGTCCTCGCCCGCCCGGGCCTTCAGGGCCGGCGAGAGCGCGGCGCCCACGGCCGTCGCCGCCGCTGCGGCCACGGCGACCGCCGCGTACCAGCCCGTCGCCACGTCATCGCGCCGGAAGGAGAACAGCACGAGGAACAGGAGCAATCCGACCTGGGCCCGCAGGATCGACATCACGGCCACGGCGACCCGCACGGCGGGACTGAGCTCCACCCAGCCGGAGCGGACGGCGTGGGCCCGGGCGGCCCGGGCCCGTTCCCGGGCGGCCGCCTCGGCCGCGTCGGCCCCGTCGGCCTCCGTCCCGACCGACACCGGGAGGACGGCCACCGGCCCGGTGGCGGGGACCGGCCCCCGAGGACCCCGGGGCGGGGTCGCCGGCCCCGGCGCCACGACCGTCCGGATGCGGGCCGAGGCGGCGGCGGCGAGCAGGAACGTGACGAGCGCCAGGCGCAGCACCCAGTCCTCGCCGCCGAGGGCCCGCACGAGCAGGGCCGGTGCCTGCCCGAGGATCGCCGCGATGCCGGCGATGAGCGACAGGCGGGCGTTGGCCGTCACCAGCTGGTCCTCGGTGCGCACGACCTCGGGCACCAGCGAGGCCCTGGCGACGGCATAGGTCTTGGCCAGCACGAGCATGGTGAACGCCAGTGGGAACAGCAGCAGCGAGTCGAGGAGCCCGGCCATCAGGAAGGCGACGGCGGCCCGGGCGATGCACGTCCCGATCACCACCCACCGCCGCCCCCCGCTGAAGCGGTCGATCCACGGGCCGATGAGCGGTGCCACGACGGCGAACGGGGCCAGGCTGAGCACGAGGTACAGCAGCACCTTGGACACGGCGGCGTCGACCGACACGGAGAAGAACAGCGACCCGGCCAAGGAGAGCGTGACCATGGCGTCGCCGGCGGTGATCGCCGCGTGCGCCACCCCGAGGCGTCCGAACGGCGACCTCGGCAGGTGGATCGGCTGCGGGCCCCGGGGATCGCTCAGCGGCCGCCAGGCCGCATCCCCATGACCGCCTGCGCCGGGCGCGCCGGGCGCGCCGGGGGCCCGGGGACCGGGGCGGGCCGGATCGGGCCGGGGCCGGACCCCGCCCTGGTCGGCCCCCGGCACGCGGGCCACCGGATCAGCGCCCCGACGGGGGCGGCGCGTACGCCGCCACGGCGAACCGGTCGGTCCCCGGTTGCGGCTCGAGGAACCACACCGAGCCCTTTTGGCACCGTGGCGCGGGGCCCAGGTCGAGGCCGTCGGCGACGACCAGTTCGTTCAGGACACCCGGGATCACGTCGCCATGGGAGCACAGCAGCACCGTGTCCGACGCCGAGGAACGGACCAGCGTCAGGGCCCCGTCGAACGGGCCCTCGGTCAGGGCGGGGTCCACGACGATCGGCAGCCCCAGGCGGGCGGCGATGGGGGCCACGGTCTCGATGCAGCGCCGGTACGGGCTGGTGCGGACCGCCGTCAGCGGCACCTCGGCCAGCAGCTCCACCAGATCGGCGGCCTGGCGGCGCCCCTCCCGGGTGAGGGGACGCCCGCGGTCGTCACCGCGCCAGTCGCTCCGCGACCCGGCCTGGGCGTGGCGCAGCAGCAGGACGGTCACAGCGACGCCCGCCGCGACCGCTCGACGGCCCGGTGACGGCTCTCGACCTGGGCGTTGACCCCCTCCTCGGCCTGGGAGGCACTGAGTCGGGTCCACCGCCCCTCGGACCCGAGCGACCAGGCCAGCAGGGTGTCGGCGAGCTGGAGCCGCAGGAGGTCCCGGACCTCGTCGCAGAGCGCAGGGTCGCGCATGGGAACCATGACCTCGACACGCCGATCGAGGTTGCGGGGCATGAGGTCGGCCGAGCCGATGAAGAAGGCGCCCTGTCCGGGCCCGTCGTAGTTGGCGAAGCTGAACACCCGGGCGTGCTCGAGGTAGCGGCCGACGATGGAGCGCACGGTGATGTTCTCGCTCATCCCCGGCACGCCCGGCCGCAGGCAGCAGATCCCCCGCACGATGAGCTCGACGCGCACACCGGCGTTGGACGCGTCGTACAGCGCCTCGATCACGGCGGGGTCCACGAGGCTGTTCATCTTCAAGATGATGTGGCCGGGCCCGCGGTCGGCCGTCGGGTGCTCGCCGCGGATGGCGTTGAGGATCCAGGGCCGCAGGCCCTCGGGGGCCACGACGAGATGACGGTACGAGGTCGGCCGCCCGTATCCGGTGAGGCTGTTGAACAGCCGGGTCACGTCGTCGCCGATCTGGCGGTCGGCGGTGAAGAGGCCGAAGTCGGTGTACAGGCGGGCGGTGCTGGAGTTGTAGTTGCCGGTGGCGATGTGCACGTAG
>JBIKWW010000420.1:0-3519 GCA_044356125.1 Acidimicrobiia bacterium | reverse complement strand
CTCGTAGCCCCGGGGATTGCAGACGACCCGGGTGCCGCCCAGCACGTAGTCGTGGCGGCAGTGCAGGTGCCCGTGGATCCACAGGTCGGCCAGGGGCACCAGGTCGTCGTCGGCGTTGCAGAACGCCGCCGTGCCCGGCGCCAGCCCGTAGCGGGGATCGGCCGAGCGGGCCGACGGCCCCGAGTGCGTGACCACGACCGTCGGCCCGTCGAAGGGCTCCGCCAGCCGCTCGGCCAGCCAGGCCCGGTGCTCCAGGGCCAGCTCCCGGACCTCCTCGGGACCCAGCGGTCGACCACGCCGGAACGAGCCCATGTGGCGCAGGTACCGAGACGCCGCCCGCATGCACTCGGCGCGGCGCTCGGGGCCGAGCAGGTCGAAGTCCCACCACCGCGAGCAGCCCAGGAAGCGCACCCCGCCGACGTGGTGCTCGTCGAGGTTGAGCAGGGTGAGCCCGGCCCGCCCGGCCAGCTCGCGCAGCTCGTCGTCGGCCTCGTCGATGTCGGAGCCGTCGTATTCGTGGTTGCCCGGCACGTAGAGCACGGGCACCGGCCAGCCGGCCAGCTGGAGCAGCGCCTCGGGCGAATGCCCGATGTCGCCGGCCACCACGAGCAGATCGGCCCCCGGGGCGGGCAGGGGCCGGAACCCGTCGGCGAACTCGAGGTGGAGATCGGAGAGGACCTGCATCCGCACGATCCCTAGGCTCGCGCGGGTGCCGGAGCCGACCATCACGCCCTCGGGTGACGCCGCCCTGGTGACCGACCTCACCCGGCGGGCCTGGCACGGCACCGTCGACCCCCGCTCCGGCGGCCACCGCCTCACCGAGGCCGAGGTCGCCCGCCTGCTGGCGACGGGGACCGTTGCGCTCATCGCCCGGGACGGCACCGGGCCCGACGCCCGGCCCCTCGGCTCGGTGCTCATCGAGCCCGACGCCACGTCGGCCACGCTCATGAAGCTCGCCGTGCCCGCCGAGCGCCGCCGCGGCGTGGCCGGCGCACTCGTCGAGGCCGCCGCCGCGGAGGCCCGCGCCCGCGGCGCCGAGCGCCTCGTGCTGGCCGTCTCCCAGCTCCAGGCCGGGCTCACCCGCTTCTACGCCCGCCGGGGCTTCGTGGTCGCCCCCGGGGCGCCCTACCGGCACGCGGCCCCCGGGTCGCTGCCGCCGATCGTCATGCACCGGGCCCTGCGCGCCGGCGAACCGCTCGACGATCCCGTGGGCGACGCCGCCGCCGCCCTCGGCCGCGGCGGGCTCGTGGTGCTGCCGACCGAGACCGTCTACGGCCTGGGGGCGCTGGCCTCCGACCCGGTCGCCGTGCGGCGCGTCTTCGCCACCAAGGGGCGCCCCGTGGACCACCCGCTGATCGTCCACCTGGCCGGGGCCGACGCGCTCGACGCCTGGGCCGTCGACGTCCCCGACGACGCCCGCCGCCTGGCCACCGCCCTGTGGCCCGGCCCGCTCACCCTCGTGCTGCGGCGCGCCCCCTCGGTGCCCCGGGAGGTGACCGGTGGCCTCGACACCGTCGCCGTGCGGGTTCCCGCTCATCCCGTGGCCCTGGCCCTGCTCGGGCTGCTGCCGCCCGGATCGGGGGTCGCCGCTCCGTCGGCCAACCGCTTCGGGCGGGTCAGCCCCACGACCGCCGCCGCCGCCCAGGCCGAGCTGGGCGGGCTGCTCCTCGAGGGCGACCGCATCCTCGACGGCGGGCCCTGCGCCGTGGGCGTCGAGTCGACGATCCTCGACCTGACCGCCGACCGGCCGACCGTGCTGCGCCCCGGCGGCTGCGAGGTGGAGCGCATCGAGGCCGTACTCGGCCGTCCCGTGGAACGGGTCGCGTCCGGCCCGGCCCGGGCCCCGGGCATGCTCGCCGCCCACTACGCGCCCATGGCCGGGGTCGTGCTGACCGACGCCGACGGCCTGGCCGGAGCCGTCGCCCGCGCCGCCGCCCCGGTCGGCATCCTGGCCCCGCCCGGCGCCGTCGGGGTCGCTCCCGGATCCGCCGTGCGCCTCGACGCCCCCGATCCCTACGACGGCGCCGGGCTCGCCCCCGTGCTCTACGCCCGCCTGCGCGAGGCCGACGCCCGCGGCCTGGCCACCCTCGTGGTCGTCGTCCCCGAGGAGCGGGGCCTCGGGTGGGCCGTGGCCGACCGGCTCCGGCGGGCGGCGACCGGCTCGGGCGGCCCGACCGGCTCGGGCGGCTCGGGGCCCGTCCGGCGTGACGCCTGACCGGCCGTCCGGTCTTGCCCCATAGCCCCGTGCCGATGGGAGACTCGCCGTTCCCCTTGGCACATAGATCCGCCTGGCACATCGAGGAGCACCATGGCCCGTACCGCCGTCATCGTCGACGCCGTCCGCACGCCCCTGGGCAAGCGCAACGGCAAGCTCAAGGACTGGCACCCCGTCGAGCTCGCCGCCCAGACACTCAAGGCCCTGACCGAGCGCAACCAGCTCGATCCGGCCCTGATCGACGACGTCGTCATGGGCTGCGTCATGCAGGTCGGTGAGCAGGCCGTCAACATCGGCCGCAACGCCGTGCTGGCCGCCGGCTGGCCCGAGTCGGTCCCCGCCACCACGGTCGACCGTCAGTGCGGCTCCTCCCAGCAGGCCGCCCACTTCGCCGCCCAGGGCGTCATCGCCGGCGCCTACGACATCGCCGTCGCCGCCGGTGTCGAGTGCATGACCCGGGTGCCCATGGGCGCCTCGATGGCGGTCAAGGAACTCGGCGTGGCCTTCTCCAAGTCCATCATGGACCGCTACGCCCCGGTCGGCGGCCTGCAGCCCCAGGGCATCGGCGCCGAGATGATCGCCGACAAGTGGGGGATCTCCCGCGACGACTGCGACGCCTTCTCCGTCGAGTCCCACCTGCGCGCCGCCCGGGCCACCGACGAGGGCCGCTTCCAGCGTGAGATCGTCCCCGTGCTCGACGCCAACGGCGAGCTCATGACGTCCGACGAGGGCTTCCGCCGGGAGTCCTCCATGGAGACGCTCGGCAAGCTCAAGCCCGCCTTCCGGGCCGACGGCAAGATCACCGCCGGCAACAGCTCCCAGATCACCGACGGCGCCGGTGCCGTGCTGATCATGAGCGAGGAGATGGCGTCCAAGCTGGGCCTGCGCCCCATGGCCCGGTTCCACACGTTCGCCCTGGCCGGGGTCGACCCCGTGACCATGCTCACGGGCCCCATCCCGGCCACCGCCAAGGCCCTCGAGAAGAGCGGCCTGAAGATGAGCGACATCGACCTCTTCGAGGTCAACGAGGCGTTCGCCCCGGTGGTGCTGGCCTGGCAGAAGGAGCACGACGCCGACCTGTCGCGCACCAACGTCAACGGCGGCGCCATCGCCCTCGGCCACCCCCTGGGCGGCTCGGGTGCCCGCATCATGGCCACCATGGTCCACGAGCTCGAGCGCATCGGCGGCCGTTACGCGCTGCAGACCATGTGCGAGGGCGGCGGCCTGGCCAACGCCACCATCATCGAGCGGCTCTGATCACCGGAACCTGATCTGCACGGATCTGCTCTGATCTGCTCTGATCT
>JBIKWW010000421.1:0-3519 GCA_044356125.1 Acidimicrobiia bacterium | reverse complement strand
CCGGGACTCCTCCACCGTGGGGGTCGAGAGCGCGCGCACCTCCCGGCGCAGCTCGGTGGGCGCGCAGCGTGGTCCGCGCGTGGCCCAGTCGGCATCGGTGGTCGGGTCGGCGAGCTGCACCACAGCGGCGAGCTGCGCGTCGCTGAGCGCGCCGTCGGCAGCGGCCGCAGCCACGTGCGGGAGCGCGTCGAGCGCACGGGCGGTCTCGACCGCGGCCCGCACGTCGCCCACGGTGACGCCGTCGGAGGCGGCCCAGGCGTCGTCGACCTGACCGCGCTCGTCGAGCACCCGCACGACCGCCAGCTCCCGCATCCGCCAGCGACGCTGCTCGCGCACGGCCTCGGCCCGGGCGGCGTGGAGCCAGTCGAGCGTGTGGGTGCGGAGCTCGTCCACCTCCGCCGACCAGTCGGGTGACGGCTCGATCCGGGGGCCGGCTCCGGTCCGGCCGGGGTGCACAGCGGTGTCGGCGGCGGCGGGCATGGGTCGATCATCGCAAGGGGGTGTGACGGTCATCGGGGCACCGACGGGCCCGGGACCGGGGCGCGGTCGCGATCGCGGCGGATCAGGCGATGAAGTGCGGATCCGGCGCAGACGGCTCCGGGACGAGCGGGGCGGGTGCGAGCACGGACAGCGGCACCGACTTAACGGGACCTCAGGGTCGTAGCCGGCGGCGGAGATCCTGAATCTTCATCGCCGGACGCTCCTGGTGGACCATGGCGTGACAGTTCGGACACAACGGTCTGAGATCCTCAACCGGATCGACCTGGTACTCGCCCCGGATGCTCGCGAGTTCTCTGAGATGGTGTACGTGGATGTACCCCTTGCCGATCTCCCCGTACACGCGTTCGAAGTCGAATCCGCACGCGGAGCACGATGTGCCCCAGTGGTCGATGCATACCCGACGGGCGTGCGGATCGCGCTCGTAACGATTCACCCGAACCACCGAGACCGCGCCCTCGATGAATTCCACTGCTTCGATGACTTCGTCCGGCGCACGAAAGTGAACTGCCTCCACCCGGTCGTTCCACAGTTCGAGGATCCGTTCGCGGGCGCCGCTCGGCACTTGGATTCCTGAACTCATCAGGTTGTTCCAGGGGACTTCGGGAACCTCCCCCAACAGCACCTCGATCGGGAGGCGATCGGCGGGGAGCACGATGCTCGACCACTCGACGGTCGCGTACGCTGCCGTCCGGCCAGAGTCCAAGAAGTGGGCCTCCTCGAAGATCTCCGAGACGAACTCGCCAACGGCCACGATCCCGCGGTCCGAGTTCTGGCGGACCAGGAACGCGAGGTCACCGGGCCCGATGCCCTGCCTTCGGTTCCCGACGCTCCACTGCCCCCGGACGCTGCGTCCGGCCTCGGTCTCTGCGACTTCGGCCAAATAGTCGTCCGCCGGCCAGTCCCACACTTTCGGGTTCCAAGTCAGGATGAACGCGTTGGACACGGAGCGCCTCACAACCGGTGCCTTCGGGTCTGCTCGCGAAGGCTGCCGCGAACTTGTCGCCTGATCTGCAACGTGCTGAACCGGCGAGGGGGGTTATGGACGAAACGCTCAAACTAGCCGTATATGACATTCAGTCGTTGACCACCCACGCTCGAACCGATGAGAGCTCCCGAGTGCAGCAGCGTCGACTGTCATTCGGGGACGGCCCCGGGTGCCGCTGGCCCGACCCTCGGACCCTCACCCCGCCGGGAAGCGCGCCTCGTTCCGCTCGATCTTTGCCATGACGGCGTCGCCAAGGTCGATGCCAGCGACGTCGGCGAAGCGGAGGAGGTAGATCGCCACGTCGGCGACCTCGTCCTCGGCCCGGGCGCGGGTCTCGGCACTCCAGGCGGTGGGGTCGGACTCCTCGGGGGTGGCCCACTGGAAGATCTCGGCCAGCTCGCCGGCCTCCACCACCAGTGCGGTGGCCAGGTTCTTCGGAGTGTGGAACTGCTCCCAGGCCCGGGCGCGGGCGAAGGCACGCAGGCGCTCGGTGGCGGCGACAGGGTCGAGGGGCATCAGGCGCTCCGGCGTTCCATGCGGGACAGGAAGAAGTCGCGGGTGGCGTCGTCCTGGAAGTAGACGAAGCAGCCGAGCATCCCCCGGGTGAGGAGCACCCGGTAGGTGTGCTGGACCATCCGGGTGAACCCGGCGGGATCCCTGCGGGCGCTCCTCCTGACGACGCTGTCGTGCGAGAACTCGGGCTGGCCGACCCAGCCGTCGCGCACCCGGTAGACGAGGTCGCGCCCGAAGATGACCCCTGCGTAGTCGTACTCGAAGCCCTGCGCGGTGTAGACGCAGCCGACCTGCTCGATGCCGCCGGGGTCGCTGGCCCAGAAGTTCGCCTTCGGGATGCCCGGGGCGAGGCGGCCGGCGTCGGGCTTGGCGTTCCAGGGCATGGCCCAGTCGCCGAGGGCGACGTCGGACACGAGTGTGCCGTCGGAGTTCGGATTCGACCACGGCCAGCAGTAACCGGCGGCGAGCCGGGCCGTGTACCCGTCGGCGGCCTTGCTGCGGATGAGGGCGTCGAGCTCCTCGACGGAGTCGACGACGTCGAAGTCGAACTCCTCGCCGGTGTTCCACATGACGTCGGGGGTGCGATCGAGCTCGAGCGTGTTGGCGACCCACCGGACGTAGGTGTCGGACCCGCCGCAACGGAACTGCGTCTCGAGTGTGAACTCGCTCCAGTCCGCGCCGTTGTCGTCGGCGCCGGCGCGGATCAGATCGGTGGAGCCAACCTCACCGGGGCGGACGACCTGCAGGTCGTCGATGAAGAAGACGGACACCTTGGCGCTCTGGACCAGCTCGTCGATCTGGCGGCGGTCGGAGCGGTCGGCGGCCCTCGTGAACCGGTGATTGCTCGATGCTCGGATGCGGTGGGCTTCGTCGCAGACGATGACGTCGAACTCGCCCGGCTCGGCCTTCGTGAAGTTGTTGAAGTACTTGAAGAGCGCCCCGGCCCGGGTGCCGAGGCGGTTGCGCAGCGTCTCGGTGAACGCCTTGGACCCGGTGGCGTGATGGACGACGAGCCCCTGACGGGCGAGCTCGGCGATGAGGTTGACCGCGATCACCGACTTGCCGGTCCCCGGACCGCCACGCACCAGGACGACGCTCGGTTGGGCCGAGAGGTGACGGGCGCGGACCTTCGCCAGGACCGCGTTGAACGCAACCTGCTGGTCGTCGAGGAGCACGAACACGGGATCGGCGTCGATCATCGTGGCGACGTGGTCGAGGAGCCGCTTGTGCGGGCGGTAGCCACCGCGAAGGACCTCGTCGAGCACCGGGTGGCCGGCTCCACCCCCGACGTTCGCGTCGAGGAAGGCGACGAGGTCGTCGACCTGGTCACCGACGAACAGCGGCGAGCGCTGGACGAGCGGGCGGAACTGGTCGTCGAGCAGGTGCTGGGCGCCGGCCGCCTTCATGTTGTGGAGGTACGAGCAGGACTTCAGGCCGACCCGGTGCTCGGAGAAGGTGGAGTGGCAGTCGAGGAGGTACCGCTCGTAGTTGCCCACCTGGCGGGAGGGGTGAAGGACGTC
>JBIKWW010000056.1:0-12284 GCA_044356125.1 Acidimicrobiia bacterium | reverse complement strand
TTGGCCTCGGCGCCGGCAGCCCGTTCCCGGGCGAGGACGCCGACCGCGGTGGCGGCGTCGATCAGGCCGGCACCGGGCGCTCCGTGCATGTCGGCATGCTGCCAGTTGACCGCCCGCCGTGCCAGGTGGACGCCCGCCGTGCCAGGTGGACGCCCGCCGTGCCCGGCGGCCGCCTTGCTGGCGCCGGGGCCGACGGTGGCACAGTGGGCGGGTGACCACCCCGTTCGACCCGCTCACCTTCCGCCGCGGACCGGCCATGGCCAACCGGTTCATGCTCGCCCCCCTGACGAACTGCCAGAGCCACCCCGACGGCACCCTCTCCGACGATGAGCACCACTGGCTCACCCGACGGGCCGTCGGAGGATTCGGTCTCGTGATGACGTGCGCGGCGCACGTGCAGGCGGCGGGCCAGGGCTTCCCCGGTCAGCTCGGCATCTTCGACGACCGGCACCTCGACGGGCTCCGGCGACTGGCGACCGACCTCGGGGCGGCGGCGGTGTCGTCGGTCCAGCTGCACCATGCCGGCAACCGCTCCCCGGCCGACCTGATCGGCCGTCAGCCGGTGTGCCCGTCCGACGATCCCGCCACGGGCGCCCGGGCGCTCACCACCGCAGAGGTCGAGGAGGTGGTCGCCGACTTCGTGGCGGCCGCCGTGCGGGCCGAACGGGCGGGGTTCCACGGCGTCGAACTGCACGGCGCGCACGGGTACCTGATCTGCCAGTTCCTGTCGGCCGAGATCAACCAGCGAACCGATCGCTACGGGGGATCACTGGAGAACCGCAGCCGTCTGCTGTTCGAGATCATCGACGGCATCCGGGGTGCCTGCGGCACGTCGTTCCAGCTCGCCGTCCGCCTGTCACCGGATCGATTCGGTATGCGCACCGATGAAGTGGTGGAGGTCTACCGACGACTCGTCTCCGATGGAGCGGTGGACATGATCGACATGTCCCTGTGGGACTTCACCCGCTCGGTGACCGACGGCCCCTCAGCCGGCACTCCCCTGCTCGAGCTCTTCAGCGGTGTCGAGCGGGGCGAGGTGCGCCTCGGGGTGGCGGGCAGGATCCACGATCCGGCGGACGTGCAGTCGGTGCTCGATCGGGGTGTCGACATCGCTGTTCTGGGGCGGGTCGCCATCCTCCATCACGACTACCCGCAGCTCCTCGCCCGCGATCCCGGCTTCGTGCCCCGGCGCCCCCCGGCCACTCCCGAGGAGCTGCTCGCCGAGGGGCTCTCGGCCCACTTCATCGACTACCTGCGGCGAAGCTTCAAGGGGTTCGTGACCGAGTGAGGGGGCGGCGCTCCCAAGTGGTCAACCGCCCACCCTTCACCGAGACCACCAACCCTCCACGACACCCCGAATCAAGACCGGGCAACCCCCGTGAACGCTGGGCGATCCACCGCGCTCTCACCAGCGCTCCACCACGGTCACGCCCGGGGTGCTGAAGCTCGCCATGGCGGGAAGGGCAACGGGCACCTCCGTCAAGGCGATCCTGGTCGTGATGAGCGGCGCCAGGTCCAGCCGCCCGGAGGAGACGAGATCGAGGATCGCCGGGAAGCGGCTCGCCGACAGCCCGTGCACCCCCAGCAGCTCGAGCTCGTCACGGATCACCCGGGCGAGCGGCACGTCGGTCGTCGGCGTGGGGAACAGGCCGATCTGGACGTGTCGCCCGAGCGGGCGGAGGGACCCGATCGAGGCGGCCACGACGTCCGCCCGCCCCAGGCAGTCCACGGCGACGTGGGCCCCGCCGGCCGCAGCGATGGCCTCGGGCGCAGAAACGGGATCGTCGCGCACCACGTCGGCACCGAGGCGACGGGCGAGGGCCAGAGCTCCGGGGTGGGGATCGACGGCCACCACCTGTGCCCCGATGGCCCGACCGAACGCGACGGCGGCCAGGCCCACCCCGCCGCACCCGAACACCGCGAGCGTCTCGCCAGCGGCCAGACGGCCCCGCTCGACCACGCCGCGGTAGGAGGTCGAGACCCGGCATCCGATGATCGCAGCGACGTCGTCGGCGATCCCCGGCGGCACGGCGACGGCGTTGACGTCCGCGAACGGGATCGTCGTCAGGCGGGCGAAGGCCCCCCACCTCGTGAAGCCGGGTTGTTCCTGGGACCGGCACACCTGATGCTGTCCCGCCCGGCAGGGCCCACAGCGTCCGCATCCGCACACGAACGGCGCCACGATCCGGTCACCGACGCGCCAGCGCCGCACACCCCGACCCACACCGACGACCACCCCGCAGAACTCGTGGCCGCCGACGTGGGGGCAGGTGATGTCGGGGTCGGTCCCCTTCCACCCGTGCAGGTCACTGCGACACAGACCGACGGCCCGCACCTCGACGACGACCTCGCCCTCACCGGGCGAGGGGTCCGGTACCTCACGGCACTCGATCGGGCCGCCGAAGCGCTCGTAGATGGCAGCGATCACGCGGCGAGCGTAGGTCGGCACCGCCGGCACACCGCCGGCACACCCCGGCACGCCCGGGCCTTCGACTCGGCAGGCTCCGCTCCGTAGGATCGACCGGACATGACGAGCTCCCCCCTGCCCGGTCTCCGCGTCCTCGATCTCACCGACGACAGCGGCCGCTTCGCCACCAAGGTCCTGGCCGAGCTGGGAGCGTCGGTCCTGCGGGTCCAGGACGGCCAGCGGGTCACCCACGGACCGGCGATGGCCGATGCCTCGGCCGCAGCCCACGGCGGGCTGCTCGACTGGTGGTACGACGCCTCCAAGCGGATCCTCCCGCTCGACCTCGACACCGACGCCGGAGCCGACGCCTACCGCCGACTGGCGTCGCGCGCCGATCTGGTCATCGAGACCGAGACGCCGGGCCGCCTCGCCGCGCTCGGGCTCGACCACGCTGATCTGCTGGCCGACAACCCCCGCCTGGTCCAGGTTTCGCTGACCCCCTTCGGACGCACCGGCCCGCGGGCCTCCTGGGCGGCCACCGATCTCGTGACGGCGGCGCTGGGTGGGGCCCTCTCGGTGTGCGGCACGCCCGACCAGCCGATCGTCCCCTGGGGCCGCCAGAGCTACGCCGCCGCCGGCCTGGTCGCTGCGCTCACCGGCCTCGCCGCCGCACGGGCGGCCCGGCTGAGCGGCGAGGGTCAGCTCGTCGACGTGTCGATGCTCGAAGCGGCGACCTCCAGCCTCGAGCAGATCTGGTTCCAGTACCACTACGACGACCGGCTCCCGCTGCCCAGGATCGCGCCGCGCCAGGGCAGCGTGCACTGGTCGCTGGCGTACAAGGTCGTGCCGTGCCGGACGGGCTGGTGCATGGTGACGACGACACCTGCGCCCCCCGCCCTGCTGCGCTGGCTGCGGGAGGAGGGCATCCCCGGGGCGGACACGTTCGAGATCCCCGACGGCGGCTACTCGACGGCCCACGGTGTCGAGCTGGTGCGGATGGCCGAGCAGCTCGCTCTGCGCTACGACGCGGGGCCGCTGTTCCGGGAGGCGCAGTCCCGGCACCTGGCGTGGGGCGAGGTGCAGACGACGGCCCTGCTCGCCGCCAACGAACAGCTCGCCTACCGGGGTGCGTTCGTCGAGGTACCCGGCCATCCGACCGTCCGACGCCCGCGCTTCCCACTGGTGTTCAGCGCCACGCCGCCGCCACCCCCGGCCCCGCCCGAGGCTGTCGACCTGGAATCGGCGCTCGATGCCTGGCCCGTCGCCGGGCGCAGCGACCGGTCGGTGCCGCCGACCCTCGCGCCGTCGGCCCGACCGCTCGAAGGGATCCGCATCCTCGACATGAGCTGGGTCCTCGCCGGCCCGTTCGGCTGCCGACTCCTCGGGGACCTCGGGGCCGACGTCGTGAAGATGCAGACGGCGTCGCGGGCTGTCGCCGTCAACAACCCCGAGCACGCGTTCTATCCCGTCTTCAACCGGTCCAAGCGATCGCTGGCTCTCGACATGAAGGCACCCGGGGCCATGGAGATCGCCCGGAAGGTGATCGAGAACACCGACGTGCTGATCGAGAACTACGCCGCCGGCGTGCTCGACCGGTGGGGCCTGACGTGGGAGACGCTGCGTTCCTGGAACCCACGGCTCGTCTACGTGACGATGTCGGGGTGCGGCCACGAGGGACCGTGGAGCGGCATCGTCTCCTACGGCCCGACGATCCATGCCCTGAGCGGCCTCACGGCGCTCACCAACCCGCCGGGGCGCGGCGACGTCGGCGTCGGCTACGCCCTCAACGACATGGCCGTCGGGGCCATCGCCTCGGTGGCGGTGCTGGCCGCGCTGGAGGCCCGGGAACGGACGGGCGAGGGTCAGATGGTCGACATCGCCCAGATCGAGGTCGGCTCGTACATGATCGGCAGCGCGCTGATGGATCTCCTGACCAACGGCCGTGAGGCGGTCGCGACCGGGAACCCGGATCCCTATGCGCGCTTCGTGTTCGACGATGTGGTGGCGACGGCCGATGGCGAGCTGGCGGTGACGATCCGCGACGACGCCGACCGGGCGCGGCTGGGCGAGGTGACCGGTGGCGGGATCGACGAGCTTGCCGCCTGGGCGGCGACGCGCTCGGGGACCGACGCTCAGCGCGCCCTGCAGGCCGCAGGGATCCCGGCGGGGCGGGTCCAGAACGCACCCGATCTCTTCCACGACGACGAGCAGCTCGCAACGCGGGACTTCTTCGCGACGATGCCGTCGCCCGTGTTCGGGGACCGACCCTTCGAGCGCTTCCCCGGCCTGTTCAGCCGTTCGGTCCTGGAGCCCTACCGGCCGGCGCCCTCCTACGTGGGTGAGCACACCTTCGACATCCTCGGCGACCTCGGCATGTCCCCCGAGGAGATCGCCGACGCCATGGCCGACGGCCGCCTGGCCTGAAGGACGACCGGGCGCCGACCGCCCGGTCGTCGGGTCTCAGCGCTGCCCCGGGCGCAGTCGCCGGGGGATCACCGACGGGATCGCCGAGACCAGGGACCGCGTGTACTCGTGCTCCGGAGACCGGTAGATGCGGCTCGCCGGGCCGATCTCCACCAGCTCACCGTCCTTCATGACGGCGATCCGGTCACTGATCACCTCGACCAGCGCCAGGTCGTGGCTGATGAACAGGTACGCGATGCCGAACTCCTCCTGGAGACTCCTCATGAGGTTGAGGACCTGGGCGCGCACCGACATGTCCAGCGCAGCGACGGGCTCGTCGCAGACGATCAGCTTGGGCTTCACCGTCAACGCCCGGGCGATGGCCACCCGTTGGAGCTGCCCCCCGGAGAGTTCGCTCGGGTAGCGGTTGAAGACCTTGCTCCTCAGGCCGACGCGGTCCAGCAACTCCGCGGCGGTGGCGTGGCGCTCGGCCTTGTCGGTCTGGAAATGGACCTTCAGGGGTTCCGACACCGACTCCCCGATGGGGAGGTGGGGATCGAGCGACCCGAACGGATCCTGGAAGATCATCTGCATCTGACGGCGGGCGCGACGCAGTTCCTCCTTGCCGAGGCCGATCACGTCGGCACCGTCGAAGACGATGCTTCCGCTGTCGGGCTCGATGAGCCGGAGCACCAGGCGGCCCGTCGTGGACTTCCCCGCCCCCGACTCGCCCACGACCGCGAGCGTCTCGCCGGCCGCGAGCGTGAAGGACACGTTGCGGACGGCGTGGTGCCACTCCTTGACCGATCCGAGGATCGACCGACGGGCGACGAAGCGCTTGGACAGGTTGCCGACCGTCAGCAGCGGGGAGTCCGGGAGCGTGCTCATGCGCTCACCCCGGGAATGGTGATGCCCGTCAGCGTCAGCTCCGACGCGCGGGCGCAGCGCGCCTCGGAAGCACCGTCGTCCTTCGCCACCATGGCGATCGGCGTCGTGTCGCACGTCCCGCTCACGACGTGCTCGCACCGGTTGTGGAAGCGGCAGCCCCGCGGCCACTGGCCGGGCAGGGGCACACCACCAGGGATCGAGTAGAGCTCCCGTCCCCGGTCGGGAACGGGCACGGCCTGGAGCAGTCCGGCGGTGTAGGGATGGGTCGGCGACACGAACAGTCGGTCGGCCGAGGCCATCTCGACCGCCTCGCCGGCGTACATCACCACCACCCGATCGCACATCTCGGCGATCACGCCGAGATCGTGGCTGATGAAGAGGATCGCCAGATCCAGTTCGCGCTGGATCTCCCTGAGCAAGTCCAGCACGACCGCCTGGACCGTGACGTCGAGCGCCGTCGTCGGCTCGTCGGCGATGAGCAGCTTCGGCCCGCATGCGATGGCGATGGCGATCGCCACGCGCTGGCACATCCCCCCGGAGAACTGGTGGGGGTAGTCCGACGCCCGGCGGGCCGCATTGGGGATGTGCACCCGGTCGAGCAGCTGGACGGCACGGGCCCATGCCTGCCGCCGACCCAATCGCTCGTGGCGCCGGAGCGTCTCGGCGATGTGCTCGCCCACCGTGAAGGCGGGGTTCAGGCTGCGGGTCGGCTGCTGGAAGATCATGCCGATCTTCGCCCCGCGCAGCTTGGCGAGCTGCTTCTCGGGCAGCGTGTCGATGCGCGTTCCGTCGAGCTCGACCCGGCCCGAGACGATCCGTCCGCCCTGCGCCTTGATGAGGCCCAGGGCGGCGAGGGCCGTGACCGTCTTGCCCGACCCGCTCTCGCCCACCAGCCCCAGCGTCTCGCCCGGGCCGATGCTGAGCGACAGGTCGGAGACGACGGGCAGAGGATGCCGTCGCGAGCCGAACTCCACCGACAGGCCCTCGACCACGAAGACGGGCCGGGCTGCCGGATCGACGGCGGAGGGGGCGGACCCGGTCACTGCGTGCCCCGCAACGCGTCACGACTCGTCCCGAGGGCGCTGCGGAGACCGTCACCCACGAAGATGAAGGCGAGGACCGTCGCCATGATCATCGCGCCCGGTGCATAGACGAGATAGGGGGCGCGGGCGATGTTGTTGACCGCGGTGTTGAGTGCGCCACCCCAGCTGATCGTCTCGGGCTTGATCCCGACCTGCAGGAAGCTCAGGCTGGCTTCGGCTGCCACGAAACCGCCACTGGCCGTCGCCGCTTGGACGACCAGGGGGCCCAGGACGTTGGGGAGCACGTGTCGCGTGATCGTGCGACGGGTCGTGCAGCCGAGCGCTCGGCTCGCTTCGACGTAGGTCTCGTGGCGGACGTCCTTGGTGGCGGCCCGGCTCACCCGGTAGAAGCGCGGGATACCGAGGATGCCGATGGCGATGGACGCGTTGACGAGCCCGCTGCCCAGCACGGCTACGACGGTGAAGATCAGGAAGAGGCCCGGGACCGACATCACGGCTTCGGTCACACGGTTCAGCAGCGCGTCGACCCATCCCCCCACGTAGCCGGCGAGCAGTCCGAGCGGCACGCCGACCAGGAGGTTCACGGTCAGGGCGATCGCCACGGCGATGAGCGAGACCCGCGAGCCGTAGATGAGCCGGCTGAGCACGTCCCGCCCGAAGTCATCGGTTCCCAGGACGCCCGCACCCGGACCCTTCAGCCGGTTCATGATGTCCTGACGCTGAGGGTCCCTCGGGGCGAGCACCGGAGCGAACACGGCCATGACGACCAGCAACGCGATGGCGCCGACGGCGACGACCGACAGCGGGTTGCGGACGAAGCGGCGGAGGACACCGCTGACCTCGGGTCTGTCGGCCAGCTCCGGCTCGGCGTCGACGGCGGTGGTGCGGGGAGTGCCCGTCATGTTCGCACCTTGGGATTGAAGTACCCGTAGGAGATGTCGACGAGGACGTTGATCAAGATGGTGACCACCGTCGTCAGGATGATGAAGCCGAGCAGGATCGGAATGTCCTTGTTCCTGGTCGCCTCGAGAACCAGCGATCCGAGCCCGTTCATGAGGAAGATCGAGTCGACGATGGCGGAGCTGCCGATGATGACGCCGATCCGCAGCCCGAGCACGGTGACGACCGGGATGGCGGCATTCTTCATGGCGTGCTTGAAGACGATGGTGACGCCCCGCATCCCCTTGGCCCGTGACGCCGTGATGTAGTCACGGCGGAGGGAGTCGACCAGACCGGACTTGAGCTGCAACGCGATCTCGGCGGCGGGTACGAACGCCATGGTGAAGCCCGGGAGGAGCAGATGCTGGAGCCATTTCCACCATCCCTGACTGACCGGCACGTACCCCTGGCTGGGCAACCAGTTGCGCTGCACGGCGAACGTGGAGATGAGCAGTGCAGCGAGCCACATCGGAGGCATGGCGATCGAGAACGAGGCCCCGACCGTCACGACACGGTCCAGGGCACCGCCGGGGCGGAGGGCGGCGAGCGTCCCCAGACCGATCCCCATGATCGTCATGAACGTGAGCGCCACCACCAACTCCGAGAGGGTGACGCTGAACTTCTCCTTGATCAGGCCGACGACGCTCGCGCCGGAGCGGATGTAGGACTCGCCGAGATCGCCCTGGAGCAGGTTTCCCACCCATCGCCCGTAGCGGACGGGCAGCGGATCGTCGAGCCGCAGAGCCTCCCTGATCTCGGCGAGCCGCTCCGGGGTCTGGTTGTCACCCGCGATCGAACGGGCAGGGTCCCCGGGGGCCAGGTCGATCAGGGCGAACACGAGGAACGAGACGATGAAGATCATCGGGATCGAGATCAGGATCCGTCTCCCGATGATCTTCAGCATGGCCCTTCGTTCCTGGTGCGGTCGTCGTCAGCCCGGTTCGTGCGCCGACTACTTGCGGACGTACACGGAGCGGAAGTCCGGCAGACCGGACCAGCGCAGGAACACCTTGTCCTCGACGTTCTTCGTCGTCGGCTTCGCCCAGAGCTGGAGCTGGTTGTTCACCGAGATCATGAGCCCTTCCTCGACGATCTTGACGAGGGCCGGCTCGTACAGGGCGGCCCGCTGCGCAGGCGACAGCGTAGGGTCACCGGCAGCGTTGACGACCTTCTGGAAGAACCCGTCCGCATCACTCGACACCTGGTAGCTGGCGGTCGCGTTCGGAAGGAAGTACGCGGCCAGGTAGTTCGCCGGGTCGACGTAGGTGGTACCGCTCACGGACGCGGCGAGCATGTCCGTCTGCCCCTGCTGCCAGCGGGCCAGCACCTGAGTGGGCAGCACCGGGTCGAGCGTCACCACGAACCCGACGTCGCGCAACTGCTGGGCCACGACCTGGGAGACCGGGTCCATCGTGGACCCCTGGCCGTACGTGAGCTTGATCGCCGGTCGGTTGAACCCGGACTCCTCGATCAGCTTCCGGGCCCGCTGCTGGTTGTACGTGTAGAAGGACGCCGCCTTGGCGCTGTACGCCCAGTGCTCAGGCCAGTAGTAGCTCGTCGACGGCTTGCCCAGACCGTTGAAGAGACCACCCACGATCTCGTTGCGGTTGATGGCGAAGCCGATTGCCTGACGGATCAGCTTGTTGCCCATCGGGCCGGAGTTGTTCTCGGACCGGAGCATGAAGACGTTGTTCGACACCCGGGTCAGCTGCTCGGTCCCACGGATCCGCCTGGCCTGCACGTCGGCGAGCGCGTCCACGACGGCGGTCCCGGAGATCTGCGCCAGGTCGTAGTCACCGGCCTTGACGCCGTTGAGTCCGTTCGTCGACGTACCGCTGAAGCGGATCGTCAGGTTCTTGAGCAGCCCCGCTGACGGATCCCAGTACTTGAAGTTGGCCCGCTCGAAGGTGGCCTGCTCGCCGGGCTTGAACGACGTCACGCGGTAGGGCCCCGAGCCCATGCCCTCGCCCGGGCCGTTCGACAGGTCGCGCCCGAAGGCCTTCGGGTTGATCATCATGCCGGCCGGTCCGGCCAGCGTGACGGGGAGCGCTCCACCGGGTGCCTTGAGCACAAGACGGACGGTCGAGTCGTCGACGACCTGGACGGAGTCGACCGCGGTCAGCGCTCCGGCCACCACGCTGTCCTTGTCGTTGATCGCCCGGTCGAGGTTGGCCTTCACCGCGGCGGCATTGATCGGTGACCCGTCCTGGAACGTGGCGTCACGGCGGAGCCGGAACTCGAGCTGCTTGCGGTCGGCGGAGAAGGACCAGCTCGTGGCCAGCATCGGCTTGACCTCGTAGGAGTCGTCGATGGTCGTCAGCCGGTCGAACTGGGGGTACAGCCAGTCGACCTCGGCGAAGTTCGGCGTCTTGTGCGGGTCGAGGTTGCGTGGTGTGGCGAGCACGCCGATGGTCATCGATGCGTTCGTGTCGGCATCGGTGACCGCAGCCGGCGTCGAGACCGGTTCGGCCGCAGCGGCAGGCTTGGTCGTCGCCGGCGCAGGCCGCGCCGCGGACGTGGTGGCCGTCGGCGCAGTGGTTCGGGTGGTCTTCTTCGTGGTCCTGGTCACCGCTCCAGCACCGGAATCGACACCGGCTCCGAGCACCGGAGCCATGAGCGCCACCGCAACGGTGACGCGCAGCAGTCTCTTGTTCAACGTTCCCCCAGAGTTGTCAGATGAGAACGGCGCTGCCGACCCGGAGCCGACGTTCGCCGATAAAAGCAGTGTACTTGTTCAGTCCCATCGCGCAAGTGGGAGCGCGGACGACCTCGGTGCGACCTCAGTCCCAGACGATCATGGAGTCGAGGAGGTCGGGCTGGTACCGGTTGGCGATGTCGAGCCAACCCTGGGCCTGGGCGCGCGAATACCGCGCAGCTGCAGCGGCGTCACCACGCCCCACGGCCGTTGCCAGCTTCACGGCGTTGTTGATCGCCACGGGCCACATCGGCTCGGGCACGAGGAGCTGGTCGAGTCGTCGCCGAACGACCAGATGGATCGACTCGGCGAACAGCTGCCAGATCGGGTTGGGCAGCGTCTGGATGATCAGCTCGGTGATGCGAGGGATGCTCCGGACCTGCTGTTCGGGCTCCAGTCGGGCGAACTCGGCCATCAGGGCGCCCAGCGCCGAGCGGTCCTGCGGCGTCGCCTCGCGAGCGGCGATCCCCACCACGATCGGGGAGATCTCGGCGTTCGCCTCGACGAGCTGGCGGTAGGTCGTCGACGTGAACTGCAGATAGAAGGTGACGATGTGGGCGAAGTCCGGAGCCTGGGGTCGCTGCACCACCACGCCGCCGTGCCGCCCGATCCGCGACTCGACGACGCCGAGGACCTCGAGAAGGCGGAGGCCTTCCCGAAGCGTGGCCCGGGACGTCCCCAGTCGTTTCATGAGGTCGCCCTCGACGTCGATCAGCGTCCCCGACTTCACCTGGTTCGAGGTCAACTCGTTGGCGAGTTGACGAGCGATCTGCTCGGACTTCTTCGGCGTCCGACGGCGACTTCCCGCCGAAGATCCAGATGTGGCGATCTGCCCGCCCCGACCGGCCCTGGCTCCCGCCGATCGGGGACCCGACTTCGTACCGGCCTGGGGAACGGTTCTCGCTGCCACTGGGGGAATCGTAGCGGCGGCCCCGAACGGCCTTCAGGCCAGGCCGAGGATCTCCTCGCGGACCCGGCGGCGGACGATCTTGTCCATCTGGTTGCGGGGAAGGCTCTCGGTCAGCACGAACTCGGCGGGAACCTTGTACCGCGAGAGGTGCTCCCGGCACAGCTCGGTGAGCTCAGCGATCTCGACAGTGCAGCCGGGCTTGGGCTCCACCACGACGACCACCTCCTCGCCGAGGCGTTCGTGCGGCCGGCCCAGCGCGACGCTGCTGCGCACGCCCGGGTGCTTCTGCAGCACGTTCTCGATCTCGGCCGGGAAGATGTTCGAACCGCCGCGCAGGATCATCTCGGACTTCCTCGCCCGCACGAAGCAGTTCCCATCAGCGTCGAGACGACCGATGTCGCCCGTCCGGTAGAAGCCCTCACCCAGGACCTTCGCGCTGGCCTCCGGCTGGCGCCAGTACCCGAGCATCGGGGAGTACACGCCGGCCCACGGCCCATCGGATCGGCCGGCGACGCAGAGCTCACCCTCCTCACCGGTCGGCAGCTCGTTGCCTGCGTCGTCCCTGACCGTCACCACCACGTGGGGCGATGCGATGCCGCATGCGCCAGGCACGGGCGGGAGTGTGGGGTCCTCCGCGACCACCGCCGTCGGGGCCTCGGTCATCCCGTAACCGACGGTCACACGCGAGCCGAACTTCTCCTGGAACCTGGCTCGCAGCGAATCGCTCGTGTCCGCGCCACCGCTTCCCGGGCGCTGCACACCGCGGAGGTCCTCGGGTCGGATGCGCTCGTCGGCGACGAGATCGTGCATGGTCGGAGGGGCGACGAGGAACCCGTCCAGTCGTTCGTCGCGAACCGCGTCGACGATGCCCATGGCCGAGTTGCGTTCGACCGCGACGGTCGTGGCGCTGCACATCAACGACGTCACCGGACCGACGATCATGATGTTCAGGATCGTGAACGGGAGCGGCTGACCCTGTCGCATCCCCGGTCCGAAGTG
>JBIKWW010000419.1:0-3526 GCA_044356125.1 Acidimicrobiia bacterium | reverse complement strand
GTCGGTGCGCAGACGCTCCTCGAGCAGCAGCAGGGCGACGGGCCGTCGCCGGGGCAGGACGACCTCGCCGACCGTCCCGCCGACCGTCCCGCCGACCGTCCCGCCGACCGTCCCGCCGACCGTCCCTCCGACCGTCACGCCGACCGTCCCGCCGCCCGCCCCGGCTCCCGGGGGGTCATCGGCGCGGGCCAGGGCGACCACCCGGCGGCTGGCGGACGTGGCGGCCTGGGCGGCTCGGTGCAGTGGCGTCGCCTCCGCCCAGTGGGGGGACCCGGCGAACACGACCTCGGGAGCCCCGAGGATCCAGGTGCCGTGCCCGGCCACGGTCACCGAGCTCCACGCCCGGGCCGAGGAGAACGGCACCCGCCCGTCCGGTACCTCCCGGTTCGGACGCCCCGGCACGGCCCGGGCGATGGCCGTCGTCGTCGCGTTCGCCGCCGGGTCCCCGGCCAGGGCGGCGAGGGCGGCGGCCAGCACCGCCGTCGGTCCGCCTTCCCAGTCGGGCTCCACCCCCTCGAGCGTGAACGGGGTCCCCGCACCCCCGTCGGCATCCACCGGGACCACCCCGGCGAGGTCGATCTGGCCCTCGGTGAGGGTCCCCGTCTTGTCGAGGCAGACGACGTCGACGCGGGCCAGGGTCTCGACCGCCGGGAGCTGCTGCACGAGCACCTGGTCCCTGGTGAGCGCCAGCGCGGCCAGGAGGAACGCGAGGCTGGTGAGCAGGACCAGACCCTGGGGCACCATGCCGACGATCCCGGCCGCCGTCCCCGTCACCGCCGCCCGCCAGCTCCCCGTCGCCGTGCGCTCCGAGACCAGCAGCACCGGCCCGATGACGACGATCGACCACGAGATCCCCGTCAGCAGGCGCTCGACGCCGCCCTGGAGCTCCGATCCGGTCCGGGTGAAGCGGCGCGTCTCGGCCGTGAGGCGCCGGGCGTAGGCGGCGGCACCGACGGCGGTGGTGCGCATCACCCCCCGGCCGGCGACGGCGAAGCTGCCTGACAGCAGCGGCTCGCCCACCGGGCGCGGCACCGGGTCGGCTTCGCCCGTCAGCAGGGACTCGTCGACCTCGAGCCCGGCAGCGGTGACGACCAGGCCGTCGGCCGGGACCTGGTCTCCGGGGGCGAGGCGCACGAGATCGTCGAGCACGACGTCGTCGAGGCCGACCTGCTCGTCCCGTCCGTCCCTGATGACGGTCACCCGGGGGGCGTGGAGGAGGGCGAGACGGTCGAGGGTCCGCTTGGCCCGGACCTCCTGGGCGATGCCGATGGCGGCGTTGATGACCAGGATCCAGCCGAAGAGGGCGTCGCGCCAGTCCCCGGTCGCCAGCACGAGCAGGCCCAGGCTGCCGAGCAGGAGGTTGAAGCGGGTGAGCAGGTTGGCGCGGAGGATCTCGCGCACCGACCGGGTGGTCCGGTCGGCGACCGCGTTGGTGCGTCCCTCTGCCCGCCGGGCGGCCACCTCGGCGGCGGACAGCCCCGGCCCGACCCCGGCCGCTGAAGGCCCCGGCCCGGCCCCGGCGGCGGGGTCGCCGGGCGGGTCGCCGGGGGAGCTCAGCGGAACAGGTCCTCGTTGGGGTGGCGGACGATCTCGGCGGCCACGGAGGCGTCGCGGAACCAGGCGTCGGGGACGCCGCGCACGATGGCGGCGGCCACGCCGGACGCCTTGCCCATCACGAGCTCGGCGGCGGAGGCGAGCTCGTCGGCGACGCAGACCTCGGTCACCTGGAGCTCGCGGCCCTGGGCGTCGATGGTGCCGCGGAGGTCGTTGACGGCGGCGATCCCGGCGACGCCGATGGCGACGTCGGTGAGTCCCCGCCGCCACGTGCGGCCGAAGGTGTCGCTGATGATCACCCCGACCTCCACGCCGGTGCGGCCGCGGATGCCGTCCCGGATGCGGCGGGCCGACCGGTCGGAGTCGAGGGGCAGCAGGGCGGCGTAGCCGTGCTCCACGTTGGACAGGTCGACCCCCGAGTTGGCGCACACGAACCCGTGCCGGGTCTGGGTGACGAGCAGCTCGCCGCGCGGGGTGCGGCGCCGCCGGACGACGCGGACCGCCTCGTCGAGCACGAGTCGCTTGTGGTCGTCGGGGGCGTCGGGATCGACGGGCACGAGGCGCCCCTCGGCCTTGCTCACCACCTTCTGGGTGACGACCACGACATCGTGGTGGCGCAACCCCGGCCCGCCCTCGGCCGAGGCCGCCGCGCAGATCTGCTCGGCCAGCACGTCGCCGGGGCGGACCTCCGGGATGCCACGGATGGGCAGCAGGGCGATGCCGTCGGCGAAGGGGTCCACCGCGCCGACGCTACCGGCCCGACCGGGGCGATCTAGCGTCGGGCCCGTGACGCCGCCGCCGAAGCCCCCCGTGACGCCGCCGCCAGCACCGGACGGGACGGGACGGGCCGGCGTCGTCGCCGTCGCCGGGGGCGTCGGGGCGGCCCGGATGCTGCGGGGGATGGTCCGGGTCGTGCCCGAGGGGGACCTGACGGCGGTCGTCAACACCGCCGACGACACCGTGTTCCACGGCCTGCACGTGAGCCCCGACCTGGACACGGTGACCTACACGGTGGCCGGGGCGATCGACCCCGAGCGGGGCTGGGGTCTGGAGGGGGAGACGTGGCGGGCCATGGACGCCCTGCGTCGATATGCGCGCTTCGGAGCGGTCACGTGGTTCAACCTCGGCGACGCCGACCTGGCCACGCACCTGTTCCGCACGGACCGCCTCCGGTCGGGGGCGCGCCTGTCGGAGGTCACGGCCGAGATCGCCGCCGCCTGGGAGCTGCCGCTGCGGCTGCTGCCGATGACCGACGACCCCGTCGCCACGGTGGTGATCACCCCCGAGGGTGAGCTGGCCTTCCAGGAGTACTTCGTGGGACGCCGTCACGACGTCGATGTCAGCGGCGTGCGGTTCGAGGGCGTCGAGCACAGCCGTCCGGCGCCGGGACTGCTCGAGGCGCTGCATTCGGCCGGGGCCGTCGTGATCTGCCCGTCGAACCCGGTCGTGTCGATCGGGCCGGTGCTGGCCGTGCCCGGGGTGCGTGAGGCGGTGGCGGCCGTGCGCGACCGCGTGGTGGCGGTGTCGCCGATCATCGGGGGTGCCGCCCTCAAGGGCCCAGCCGACCGCATGCTGGCCGGGCTGGGGGTCGAGCCGTCGGCGGTGGGGGTGGCGCGCTGGTACCGCGACCTGGTGGGCACGCTGGTGATCGACGAGGTCGACGCCGCGCTGGCCCCCCAGGTCGAGGCCGAGGGCGTGCGTTGCGTGGTGACCGACACGATCATGCGGACGCCCGAGGTGGCGGCCGAGCTGTCGCGCACCGTCCTGGGAGCCGTCGCCGCTCGTCCCTGAACGCCGATCAGGGAACGGGCGTGTCGCGAACGCGCCACGGTCGTGCGCGAACCGGGCCGTGCGGGCCCCATCCTCCGGGGGCGGGGGCGGGCCAGGGGTAGCGTGGCGGTGTGCGGAACCGGCAGCTCGTCAACCGCGTGACGCTCGTTGGAGGTCGGCCCATCAGCGGCAAGGTCGCCGT
>JBIKWW010000055.1:0-12292 GCA_044356125.1 Acidimicrobiia bacterium | reverse complement strand
AGTGTGCGGCGGATCGGATGGTCGGCCGATCGCCGGTCATCCTCACGATGGAGGGAACCCCGACTCCGACCCTGGATGGTCGCCGGGGGTGATCACCCCGTGCTCGTAGGCGAACACGACCGCCTGCACCCGATCACGCAGGCCGAGCTTCACCAGCACCGACGACACGTGGGTCTTGACCGTGGACTCGCCGATGAAGAGCTGTCGCCCGATCTCGGCGTTGGAGGCACCCTGGGCCACCGCCCGCAGCACCTCGAGCTCCCGCTCGGTGAGCGTCGTCAGCAGCGGCGCATCGCGACGGGGGGTGCGCAGCATCGCCGTGTCCAGCAGCCGGCGGGTCATGGCCGGATCGACGAGGGCGTCGCCGGCGGCCACCACGGCGACGGCGTCGAGGAGACGTTCGGGCGGCGAGTTCTTGAGCAGGAAACCGGCCGCCCCCGCCCGTAGTGCCTCGTGGAGGTAGTCGTCGCGCTCGAACGTGGTGAGGACGAGCACCGCCGGGGCGGCGGTCCGGGCGCTGATGCGGCGCGTCGCCTCGATCCCGTCGAGCACCGGCATCTGGATGTCCATGACGACCACGTCGGGAGCGAGCTCGGCGGCCAGCGCCACGGCGTCGGCTCCGTTGGCCGCCTCTCCCACCACCCGGACCGACGCCGACGTCTCGAGGATCATGCGCAGGCCGGACCGCACCAGCGGCTGGTCGTCGACGATCAGCACGCCCACCGACCGGGGGCTCACCGAACCGACCCCGGGTCACCGGAGGCCGCCGCCGGGGTGGCCGACGGCCCGGACCCGACGGCCGCCTGCCGGATCGAGGCCCGGAGGGGCAGGCGGGCGCGGACGGTGAACCACCCGTCCTCGCCGACACCGTCCGAGAGGGTCCCACCGTGCAGGGCAGCACGTTCGCGCATCCCGAGCAGACCGTGACCGGGGGCCAGGCCCCCGACACCGCCGATGGGGCGACGCCGACCGATCGGACCGGGCGGGTTGCGGACCGTCACCAGGAGGGCCTCGGGAGTGACGCGGACGGCCACGCCGGCGTGGTCGCCACGACCGTGACGGCGGGCGTTCGTGAGCGCCTCCTGGATGATCCGGTAGGCCGACAGCGACGGCCCGTCGGGTACCGCAGCCAGGTCGCCGACGACGTCGACGTCGACGCCCATGCCCGCCGACCGGGAGCGGTCGACCAGCGCGTCGAGCATCGTCAGGTCGGGCTGGGGCGACGCCACGCCGGCCTGCGACCCGATCGCAGGACCGTCATCGGTCGCCCCCGGCCCGGACTCCCCCGGTTCGCGCAGCAGCGACACCAGACGCTGCAGGTCACCGATCGCCTGACGGCCGGTCTCCTCGATGCTGGCCAGCGCGGCCGCCACCCGGGGGTCGGTGGGCCCCAGCGCCAGCCGGGACGCCCCCGCCTGCATGCCCATCACCGACACATGGTGGGCGACCACGTCGTGCACCTCCCGGGCGATCCGTACCCGTTCGTCGAGCACGGCGGCCCGGGTCAGATCAGCCCGTTGCCGGGCCAGCAGCGAGGCGTGGGCCTGCACCGTGGCGAGCGCGCTGCGGTGCCGCCGCGACAGCTCCCCGAAGGCCACCGCCGACCCGAACAGCGTGACCGCCAAGGCGAGGTTGAAGGTCACGTCGCGCGCCGACGGGGCGGCGTTGCCGTCGTAGCTGCCGAACATCCCGGAGGCCATCACGAGCAGGCCGGCGGTGACGGCGGCGGCCACGATCGTGGGCCGACGGCCGGGCCGGGCGTAGCAGCGCATCGAGTACAGGGCCAGCCAGGCCGCGATCGAGGCGACGGACGTGTCGATGGGGGAGAACCAGACGACGGCCCCGAGGGCGGTGGTGACGAGCACCGCCACCGTGGCCGGGAAGCGGCGGCGGGCGGCCAGGGGAAGGGTGGCGGCAGCAGCCAGGGCGTACAGCGCAGGGAGGCCGAGGCGCACGGGCGGCTGGTCGCCCTGCTCGAGCAGTCGGCGGGCCTCGGCTGCGTACTCGCCCCCGGCGGCTGCCGTCTGGCGCAGCACCTCCCTTGCCGATGCGACCTCGGCGGCCCACTCCTCGACGACCAACTGCACGTAGCGAACCCCCCACACGGCGAGGGCGAACAGCGCCACGGCGATGGCGACGTCGACGGTGGCCGGGTGCCGCCGGACCAGCGCCACGAAGCGGACGGGGACATGGCCGACGGTCCGCGACGGGGAGGGTCCCGGGGTCGGATCGGCGGGGGACGGCGCACGCACCCTTCCATCCTGATGGCCCGATCCGAGGTCCGCATCCCCCGCACGGGGGATCCCGCTCACCCGGAGCGTCGACCCCGGTCCGGTTCGTGGGCGTGCCCGTTCGTCGGGATGCCCGGTGGTCGCCATCCTGGCCATCGGGTCCGGACGGCGCGAGAGTCACGAGGTGGACTCAGGTGCCGTACTCCTGATCGCCGGTGCCCTCGTCGCGTGCCTGGCCGCCGGGATGTGGTGGTCGGCGCGCCTGTGGGCCGTCGTCGACACCCCGACCGTGCAGGCCGGACACGCCTTCCCTGGGCGCATCGAGGTGCGCGGCCGGGCGGCCCGGGGGCCGGGGGAGCCACCCATCACCTCGCCGCTCACCGGCGAGGCCTGCGCCTGGTGGTCCGTCGAGGTCGAGCAGCGCGTCGGGTCGGGCAAGAACCGCCGCTGGAAGCGCCGGGCGCTGCACGCCAGCGGCCGCATCAGCGTGCACGACGACACCGGCCACGTGCTCGTCGAGGTTCCCGACACGGGGCCCATCTCGGTCCGTCTGGAGATCCTCGATCCGCCGGACCTGCCCTCGATCACCACGTCCATGCTGGCCGCCGTCGCCGCCGGCACGCCGCTGCACGGTCTCGGGGCACGGGCGCGCCGGGACGGTGACGAGCCCAGCCTGGCGGCCCGGCTCGTCATGGCCGTCGCCACTCCGTTCAGCTCCGACGCCGACCTGTCCCGGCTGTCGGACTCCTGGCGCATCGTCGAACGTCGCGTGGGTGACGGCGACCCCTTCTACGCCCTCGGGCACGCCACGGTCACCGACGACGGGCTCCTCATCGCGCCCTCGGACCGGGGGCGGGTCGTCACCTTCCACGGCGACGAACGGGCCTTCGTGTCCCGCCTGCGCCGCCAGGCCTGGGCGGCCCTCGGCATCTTCGTGATCGGGACCGGGCTCGCCGCCGCGGCGGTGAGCGGCACGCCGAGTGGGTCCGACCAGGTCCGGTGGGACGTGCCGGTCGGCCTGCTCGGAGCCTGGCTGGCCCTGCTCTCCCTGCTGGTCGTGCAGGCGGTGCGGGTGCGCAACCGCATCGTCGCCGCCCGAGAGCAGGTCCTGGCCGCCTGGCGGCTCATCAGCGTCGCCGATCAGCGCCGGGCCACCCTTGCCCCCCAGCTCGCGGAGACCGTCCGGGCGGCCATGGGCCACGAGCGACTGCTCGCCCTGCTGGCCGAGGCCCGGACCCGCAGCGAGCAGGCGGGTGGGGCCCCCACGTCCGAGCACGTCGACGCCTCCAGTGCCGCCCACCGGGCCGGGCAGCGGGCCGTCGCCCTGTTGTGGGAGGCCATGCCCGAGCTGCGCACCCGGCCCAACGTGGCCCAGCTCATGGGCGAGCTGGTGCGACTCGAGGACGGCGTGGCCGCCGCCCGCTCGTACTACAACGACGCCCGCACGGTGCTGACCGACCGGGTCACGACCGTGCCCGACGCCTGGCTCGCTCCGCTCGCCGGGCCCATCCCGGCCGAGCTCGTGCTCGACGGCAGCGGACCCGGTCCCGCTCCCCGGCGCTGAGCCCTCAGCGGCCCTCGAGGAGCCGGGCCTTCTGCACCTTGCCCATGGCGTTGCGGGGCAGGGCGTCGACGAGGTGGACGCGCCGGGGCCGCTTGTGCACCGACAGCCGTCCGGCGACGAAGTCGATCAGCTCCGTCTCCCCGACGCCGTCGGCGACGACGAAGGCCTCGATGCGCTGGCCGAGATCGTCGTCGGGTACCCCGACGACGGCCGCCTCGGCCACGCCCGGATGGGCCAGGAGGACGCCCTCGATCTCGCCGGCACCGATCCGGTAGCCACCCGACTTGATCAGGTCGGCCGAGCGGCGGCCCACGATGCGGTGGAACCCGGTCGCATCGACCGCAGCCATGTCCCCCGTTCGGAACCACCCGTCGGCGCGGTACTGCTCGGCGGTGACCTCCGGCCGACCGAGGTACCCGAGGAACAGCGTCGGGCTCAGGACCTCGAGCTCCCCGATCGCCTCGCCGTCGGCCTCCACCGGGGACCCGTCGTCGTCGACCAGGCGGGCCGACGCGCCCCGGATCGGTGACCCGACCCACCCGGGCCGGCGCTCGCCGTCATGGCGGGCACTGAGGGTGATGAGCGTCTCGGTCATGCCGTAGCGCTCGACGGGCTCGTGGCCGGTGAGCTGTCGGAGCCGCTCGAACACCGGGACCGGAAGGGCGGCGCTCCCCGACACGAGGAGCCGCGCCCGGCGAAGCGCCTCGGCACTGGCCGGGTCGTTCACCACCCTGGTCCAGACCGTCGGCACACCGAACCACATCGTGCCTGCTACGCGCGCATAGGACTCGGGTGTGGGACGCACCGTGTGGTGCAGCGACGACCCGGCCCGGAGTGCTCCGAGCACTCCCAGCACGAGGCCGTGCACGTGGAACAGCGGCAGCCCGTGGACGAGGACGTCCTCGGGCGTCCATCCCCAGGCGTCGATCAGGCCGTCGAGCCCGGCGGCGAGGGCCGGCCGCGAGATCATCACGCCCTTGGGCATCCCGGTCGTGCCCGAGGTGTACATGACGAGCGCCGTCCCCTCGGCGACGGGCGCCCCGGTGCGCTCCCGGGGCCCGGCCGAACCGCGCTGGGGGCCCGAGGCGTCGATGAGCGGCAGCCCGCCCCAGGCCCGCTCCCACGCCGGCCCATCGGCCGTGCCCGCTGCACCGCTCGTGCCCGCTGCACCGCCCGTGCCTCCTGCACCGGCCGTGCCCGCTGCACCGCCCGTGCCTCCCGACAGGACGGCCTGCGCCCCGCTGTCGCGCAACTGGTGCAGGCGCTCCACGTCGCCGGCGTCGTGGGCGACCGGGACGAGGGCCACCCCCGCCCGGAGCGCGGCACAGACCGCGACCACGGTCCCCAGCGAAGCCGTGGCGGACACGGCGACGACCTCGAGACCGGTGATCCGGGCGGCCAGCGCCCGGGACCGGGCGTCGAGCTCGGCCCAGCTGCAGGACTCCCCGCCGACGGCGACGGCGCCGGCGCGGTCGCCGAAGACGCCGTCGAGCGCAGGCAGCAGCGACGCCCCCCCGTTCATGACCGAGGAGGGACGGACTGGTGCCGGTCCAGCATGGCGGCCATCGCCGCCCGGACGGCACGGTCGGCCTGATCGGCCTCCTCGGCGCTCATGCCCGCCGATGCATAGGCCGCCCCCGAACGGGGACGCTCGTCGCGGTGCTCCACGGCGTAGTCGACGGCCTCGGCCAGATCGGCCGACCACTGCTCCACCACCCCGGGCCGGGTCTGCGGGCCGGTCACCGCCAGGTGCACCGCACTGGGGTTCTGCTGGCCGTTGAGCCGCCAGCCGCGCCGCCGCATGAAGTCGTTCACGTGGTACACGTCGAAGTCGTCGGAGCGGAACGAGAAGCAGAACGTCGGCCGGCCCATCAGGCGCAGCGACGCATGGGAGCGGACTGCGTCCTGCATGGCGAAGGAGGTCTCGAAGATGGCCCGGGCCTTCTCCCGGTAGCCCTCGCGCCCGTGCACGACCATCGACGCCCACGTCGCCGCCAGCAGGCCGCTGGAGCGCGAACCGTCCATGCCCGGTGAGGTGTACCGGCCGCCGGACCAGTCCGTCATGAAGAAGTACTGGCCGTTGCGCAGCGCCTTGTCGCGGAACAGCAGCAGCGACGTGCCCTTGAACCCGTAGCCGTACTTGTGGGTGTCGGCCGAGATCGTCGTGACGCCGGGGTGGCGGAAGTCGAAGGGCTCGATGTCGTAGCCGAGCTCCTCACCGAAGGGCAGGATGAACCCGCCCAGGCATCCGTCCACGTGGAGGCCCACACCCCGCTCCAGGGCCAGATCCGACAGGCGCCCGACGGGGTCGATCGTGCCGTAGCCGTAGTTGCCGGCCGAGGCGACGAGGGCGATCGTGTGGTCGTCGATCAGCGCCGCCATGGCGTCGACGTCGGCCAGCGTCGTGTCCGGGTCGACCGGAGCCCGCCGGATCTCGATGCCGAACAGATGGCAGGCCTTGTCGAAGGCGGGGTGGGCGGTCTCGGGCTTCACGACGTTCGGCGTTCGGTTGCCGGCGGCGTAACCCTGCTCCCGGTAGGCGAGCATGGCGTGGGCGATGGAGCCGGTGCCGCCGCTGGTGACGAGCCCCACCGGTTCGTGGCCCCGACCGGAGGCTGCTGCGGCGTGCATCAGGTCGAGCCCCATGGCGATGATCTCGCCCTCGAAGCGGGTGGCGGAGGGAGCGATGTCGCGCTGCAGCGCGTTGACGTGACCGTAGAGCCCGAAGGCCTCGGCCATGAACCGGTAGTGCCCGTGGTCGCCGCAGTAGAAGCTGCCCGAGGCACGGCCCTGCTCCCAGGAGCGGTCCTCCTCGGCGGCCATCTCCCGCAGTTCGGCCATGACGGCTTCGTGGCTGCGGCCCTCCGAGGGCATGCCGCGCAGCACCGGGTACCGCTCGGCGTAGGGGTAGTCGCGGTTGGCCATCGGGTCCTCCGGCGTCAGCGGGTCGGGCGGTGTTCGGGCGGGTCGGGTGAGGGTAGGGCGTCAGGACCGGCGCCCGGCGCGGGCGAGGCGGGCCAGCGGCTCGGCCAGCGTGCCGTGCAGCTCACGGTGCAGCGCCAGGCGGTCCTCCATGAGCGCACCGACCCCGGGCGTGGGCTCGTGGACCCCGGCCGACGGAACGAGGCCGACGGACCCGCCGGCCTCGATGGCACCCGGGTCGAGCACGCCGACGGCCAGCAGGCCCAGCACACCGGCCCCGCGGGCGTTGGCCAGACGAGGCTCGGCGACCCGCTCGACGGGCCGTCCGAGCACGTCGGCCAGGATCTGCGCCCAGACCTCGGACTGGGCCCCGCCCCCGGCGAAGCGGACCTGCGGGAATCCGGTCCCGAGCACCGCCTCGGCGTCGTCGAGCAGCCATCGCATCTGCATGGAGACGCCCTCCAGCACCGCCCGCAGGAGCTCGGCCTTCGTGGTCCCCAGACCCAGGCCGAGGAAGGCGCCGCGGAGACGCCCGTCGGGACGGGGGGCGAGCGAGCCGGCGAGCCAGGGCAGGAAGAGCACCCCACCGGCACCGGGCCCGACCGACGCGGCCATCGACGCCGCCGCCGCGAACCCCTCCGCCGTCGTCGCGCCTCCGGGGACGGGGAGCAGCTCGCCCAGGACGGTCTCGAGGACCTTGCCGCCCAGCCCGGCCTCGGCCATGAGGAAGCAACGGTCGGGCAGGGCGCTCGGCATGGTCGCGATGAAGCGGTCGATGTCGACCACCCGGACGGGGTGATGGGCCGTCAGCACGCCCGTGGTCCCCATCACGACCGTCGCCCGCCCCGGGGCGACGGCACCGGTGCCCACCGCCGCCGCCACCGAGTCGTTGGCCCCGGTCGCCACCGGGGTGCCCCGGGGGATCCCGAGGTCGTCGGCGATCCGGTCGTGCAGCGTGCCCAGCACCCCGGGCGAGGCGACGATCGGGGGCAGCCGGGAGGCGTCGACTCCGGCCCGGGTGATCAGGGCGTCGGACCACGACACCGCCACCGGGTCGCGGTTGTCGGTGAGCGTGAAGGGCATGGCCGTGCAGGCGGTCGCCGCCAGGCGCCCGCAGAGCCCGGCGTTGAGGAAGTCCATCGGCTCGAGGTAGGCGGCGGTGCGGCGGTGCAGGTCAGGACGGTCCTGCTGCAGGTGCAGGACATGACCGAGCGAGCCGCCCGGCCGCATGCCGTGGACCGCCGCCCAGTGGTCGGCCGCCGTCGGGTCCCGCCGCCCCAGGGCGGCGAGGTGGGCGCCCCCGCGACGGTCGAGCCAGGTGAGCATGGGCCCGACCGGCCGCCCACCGGCGTCGACGGGCACGATCGACGCCCACTGGCTCGTGGCGCACACGACCCGCACCGAACGGGCGGCCTCGGACCCGGATGCGGCCACGGCGGCACGGGCGGCGTCGAGCACGGCGGCCCACACCGCGTGCGGGTCCTGCTCGGCTTCACGATCGGACCCGAAGACCGTCGCGACCGGACGGGTGGCCGAGCCGAGCACCGAACCGTCGGCGCCCACGACCGCGGCCTTGGCCGCCGTCGTACCCAGATCGATGGCGAGCGCGGTGGGCTGGACGCCTGCCCCGCGGACGCCTGCCCCGTGCCCCCCGGTACCCACCTGTGCGTCCACCGTCCTCCGGGCTCGCCGGTCGCCGGCCCGGTCCCCGTCTAGCAGGAACGCTCCGGTTGCGTCCGCGGGCGGCGCGGTCGGTACGGTCCGCACATGGGAGCCGCAGCGCCCGGTGAGCACGGGGATCGCCTCGACGGCGGGCGGGCCTGGGCCGACTGCGCGCTCGCCGGGCTGGCCATGTTCACGGTGTTCGTGTCGGCCTACTCGTTCGGCACCTTCGTGCGGCCGATCGCCGCCGAGTTCGACGCCGACCGCTCGGCCACCGCGCTCGTCTTCGGCATCACCACGTTCGCCTACTTCATGCTCGGGATCGTCACCGGTCCGATGGTGCGCCGCGTCGGCCCCCGACGGATGGTCCTCGTGGGCGGGGCGGTCCAGGTGGTCGGCCTGCTCGTGACGTCCCGGGTCACCGAGATCTGGCAGGCCTACGCCACCTTCGGGATCGGGGTGGGCGTGGGCGTCGCCTGCTGCTACGTGCCACTGGTGGCCGTGGTGGGCGGCTGGTTCGAGCGCCGCCGGGCCGCAGCCGTCGGCCTCGCCGTCGCCGGCATCGGATTCTCCAGCCTGCTCGGCGCGCCGATCGCAGCGGCGCTCATCGAGGCCCACGGCTGGCGGACGGCCTACGTGATCCTGGCCACCGGAACGGCCGTGCTGCTGGCCACGGTGGCCCTCGGCATCCGCACCCCGCCGTCGTTCTCGGTGGCGCCGGCGACGACGCTGTCGGCGGCGGTGCGCACGCCCACGTTCGCCCTGCTCTACGGCGCCCTCGTCTTCTGCGCCATCCCGCTGTTCAACGTCTTCGTCAACATCGTCCCCTCGGCCGAGGAGGCAGGGATGGCGAAGGTCACGGCGGCCACCCTCGTCTCGATGGTCGGCGGCGCTTCGGTGGCGGGCCGCATCGGCATCGCCGCGCTCGCCCGGAGGTTCGGTCCGGGGCCGACGTTCGTGTCGTGCTTCGCCACCATGACCGCCACCCAGGTCATCTGGCTCGCCGCCGACGGCCGCTACGCGGTGCTCGCCGTGTTCGCGCTCCTCTTCGGGGTGGCCTACGGCGGCTTCATCGCCGTGTCACCGATCCTGCTCGCCGAGATCTTCGGGGTCGAGCACATGGGTGGCATCACCGGCGCCAACTACTCCGCGGCCGGCGTCGGCGCCCTGTTCGGCCCGACCATCGGCGCCTGGCTCGTCGACCGGACCGACGGCTACACGGCCGCCATCGTGCTGGGCACGGTCTGCGGGGCCATCGGCACGGCGCTGCTGGTGACCGCCGTGCTGCGGGAGCGTCGGATCGGGGCGCGCCGACCGGCGGCGGGGGCCGGTCCGGCCTGAGCCGGGGACCGGATGGGAGCCGGTGCCGCCCCTTGGGGCCCGGACGGTCAGCGGTCCAGGGCCTGCCGAACGGCGGGCACGACCTCGCCCACGTAGGCATCGAGGGCCTCCTGGTCCCACGGCGCGCGCAGCGCCACGTTCACGTCCTGGGCACCGGCCCGGACGTAGGCGAGCACGCGCTCGACCGCGTCGTCGGGCGTGCCCAGCAGCGCACCCCCGGCGATGCGCCCGTAGGCGGGACCCCACTGGGCGCGCAGACGCTCGTCCATCTCCGCCGCGGCGGCGGTGGTCGCCGACAGGTTGAAGCTGAGATTGACCGCCCGGCGGACCGTCGCCGGGTCGCGTCCCTCGCGCTCGCACCAGCCGTCGAGCACTCCCGACAGCCGGGCGAACTCCTCGACGCTCACGTAGGCCGTGTTCCACCCGTCGGCCAGACGGGCCACGAGGCGAAGGGTCCGCTTCTCCCCCACCCCTCCGATCCAGATCGGTAGCCGGGCCTGCACGGGCCGGGGCAGGCAGGAGGCGTCCTCCACCCGGAAGTGCGTCCCCGTGTAGGTGGTCCGGTCCTCGGTGAGCAGGCTGCGGATGATGACCGTGGCCTCCTCGAGCATGTCGAGGCGGGTCCCGATCCCGGGGAAGTCGTAGCCGAACGCCCGGGCCTCCTGCTCGTGCCAGCCGGCGCCGAGGCCGAGCTCGAAGCGGCCCCCGCTCAGGTGGTCGAGCGTGGTGGCCGCCTTGGCCAGCACCCCCGGGGTCCGGTAGCCGACGTAGAACACCAGGCAGCCGAGGGCGGCCCGCTCGGTCTCGACGGCCAGCGCCCCGAGGGTGGCCAGCGCCTCGAAGTGGTCGACGGTCCCGCCCGCCGGCGGCGCTTCGTAGAGGTGGTCCCAGGCCGAGATCCAGTCGAGGTGGGCGTCGAGGGCCCGCCAGGTGGCGCGCATCTGGTCCGTCGACATGTTCTGCTGGCCGACGTGGGCGCCGAGGCGCACGGCATCGGGTCGGGGGGTGCTGGACACGGGGGGCTCCTCGTCGGGCTCGGCTCGACTCCGACTGTAGGCACCGGCGTTCCCCCGGGGCAGGAGGGATCCCCGGGGCAGGAGGGATCCCCGGGGCAGGAGGAATCCCCGGGGCAGGAGGGATCCCCGGGGCAGGAGGGATCCCCGGGGCAGGAGGAACCCCCCCCCCGGGGCAAGAGGTCACGGACCCGTTCGCGTCCCGGGGACGGTAGGAGCGGGCGGTGAGCGAGGATGGGAGGCGTGGAACGCCGTGACCTGCTGGTGATCGGAGCCGGCCCGGCCGGGGCCGCCGCCGCCCTGCGGGCCGCCGGGCGCGGGGCGTCGGTGACCGTGTTCGAGAAGGGCGAGCGGGGCCGCGACAAGGTCTGCGGTGACGGGCTCACGCCGCGGGCGGTCGGGGCGCTGCAGGAGCTGAAGCTGCCCGTCGACGCCGCCCATCGCATCGATGGCCTGCGCATGATCGCCGGGCGCCGTCGGCGTGAGCTGGCCTGGCCCGCCACCAGCCGGTTCCCCGGGTACGGCGCCGTGTGGCCCCGTCGCCGATTCGACACCTTCCTGATGGACGCCGCCGCCGAGGCCGGAGCCGAGCTCCTCCACGGCCACGAGGCCGTGCCCGTGCTCGACGGGACCGGTCGGGTCGTCGGGGTCGACGCCGGAGGCCGGCGCTGGAGCGCCGATCTCGTCGTGCTCGCCACCGGGGCTCCGGGCCCGGCCGCCCGGCTGGTGGGCGCCGACCGGGTGACCGACGAGCCCTTCGGTCTGGCCATCCGGACCTACGTGGAGTCGCCCCGTCACGCCGACCGACACCTCGAGTCCTGCCTCACCCTCACCGACGACCACGGCACCCCGGTGCCCGGCTACGGCTGGATGTTCCCGGCCGGGGACGGCACCGTCAACATCGGCGTCGGGGCCCTGTCCACCATGAAGGGCTTCAAGCGGCTCAACCTGAACCGTCTGCTCGACACCTACCGGGACCTCGTGCGCGACAGCTGGTCGACCGGGCCCTACCTGGAGCGGCCGCGGGCCTGGCGCCTGCCGATGTCCGTCCAGCGCCGCCACGGTCCGGGCTGGCTCGCCGTGGGCGACGCCGCCGGGCTCGTCAACCCCATGAACGGCGAAGGGATCGACTACGGCCTGGAGTCGGGGATGCTCGCCGCTGATCTGTTCCTCGAGGACCCGGCCACCGCCCCGGCCCGCTACGACGCCGAGGTCGGCGCCCGCTTCGACGCCTTCCTGCGCACCGGCCGCCGCTTCAGCTTCCTGATCGGGCACCCCTGGATCCTCAAACCCGGGCTGCGACTGGCCGTGGGGACCCAGACCGTCGCCGACATCACCCTGCAGGTCATGGGCAACCTGGTCGACTCGGCCACCCCGGGGGCCGCCGGTCGCGTCCTGCGGATCGCCGATCGCAGCCTGGCCGTGCTCGACCCCGTCCTGCGCCGCACCCGAGCCGCCGCCTGATCCACCCGCACGGCGCGGGTCAGCGCACGGCGCGGATCAGGGCCGCCATCAGGTCGACGGCGTCCTCGGGTGCCGGGTCGAATCGCACGTACATG
>JBIKWW010000534.1:0-3528 GCA_044356125.1 Acidimicrobiia bacterium | reverse complement strand
ACGGGTGCCGCGGCCACGCCTGGGCGAGGTTCTTCCCGATAGACGATGTCCTGACGTTCCTCGATCACCACGCGGCCACGCGCCAGATAGGTGTTTCGAAGCGTGACGAAACCAAGATCCCCCGTGGATCCCTTCTTGAATGCGATCTTCTCGATCGTGGCGTGCTTCTCGACCTCGTCTTCCCGCTCGAATTCCGCGTGGATCACAAGTTCGCCGCCCGCCCACATGCGCCGCGGCAGCGGAAGCGGCGGCATGAAGATCCCCGTCCTGGGATGTCCGTCCCTGCCGAGTTGATCGGCATTCGCAATGTCGGGGCACAATGCCCAGAACAGCCCGAGTGGCACGGGCCTGGCCTCGACCAAGCCGACCAGTGCAGCCTTGAACTGATCCGCCAGCCTGCGGCTCACACTGTCCTTGCGGATGGTCGTGCGGCCTGTCCAGCTTTCGAGATCACCTTCCACGCTCATGCCGCGTTCCGCAGCAGGCGTCCGAGTTCGGACGCTGCAACGCCCTTGCCGTTCACAGCTGCCCAGATCTGCTCGGCTTGCGGCCTGCCAAGCAAGCCGGCAGCCTTCCTTCGCAAGCCATCCTCGACAATGTCGGGGGCCAGCCTGGCCGCCAGGTCATGCGCAATCGCGATATCATTTCCGTTGATTGTTTCGATGGTCCCGACCGTTGCCGTATCCGAAACGGTCGCATCGCCCTCCACCTCGACGCGCCTAGCGAAGGATGCAAGCGCCGGGTCGCTGCAAAGGCTGTCGGCGTAGCTCGCGTCAGACGCTGTGTCGATGCCGCGGAATACCATCCCCGCCAGCCAGACATAGCTGAACTTGACTTCCAGGCCGGTCCTCGGTGCCTTGATGTCGCACACTTTCAGCCAGCGCGGGCTCACCCGCAACTTGATCTTCCGCACATCGGTATCCGCCAGTTTCGAGGCTGCGCGGGCAGTCATCAGTGCCTCGATCATCGCATGCGTCCCATGGCAGCAGGCGTGGAACTTGTACTTCACGTCTTCGAACAGGAAAGTTTCGGGGGCCGGCGACAGCCAGGCCTTCACGAAGTCCGGCCCGTCGGAATGGGTATCGATGAATCCCTGGGGACCTGCAATTCCGTCATCGGCAGAAGTGAACCCCGCGGCTGCGAGCTTTGCCGCTTCGACGCCGTTCGCGGCGGCAATGCCCGCGTTGTACGGCTTGCCCATCGTGCCGAACTGCGATTTCAGGCCGGATGTCCGCGTGGAGACCAGCGACAGCGCAGTCCGCATCATGGCCTCGTCCAGACCGAGGAGCCTGGCGGCAGCGACCGTCGCGCCGAAGGCTCCCGCAGTGGCGGTCTGGTGAAAGCCGCGATTATAGTGCACCGCGCCGAGGATCATACCGATGCGGACCGAGGCTTCGGCACCGAGCAGGAAGGCGGCCGCCACGGCATCACCCGTGAGGCCTTGTTCTTCGGCAATTGCAAGCGCGGCGGGCATGATCGCCACGGAGGGATGACCGACATGGGCGAAATGCGTATCGTCATAGTCGAGCGCATGGGAGATTGTGCCATTGACAAGCGCCGCCGCGCGGGCCGGCGCCATGCCGCCACCGCACAGTGACGCATGAGCCGCTCCGCCTTCGGTGCTGATCAATTCCCGGATGATCTTCGAAAGCGGTTCATTGCTGCCTGCAAGTGCAACGACCATCCAGTCGAAGAGCGAGAAGCGCGCCGTCTGCAACGCGCTTGCCGGAATCGCTTCAACCGGAAGCAGCGCCAGACCAAGAAGCTTTTTCATGGAGTCGGTGTTCATGGGCGCGTCCTAATAGGACTTCGGGAGGCCGAGCACCTGCTCGGCTATGTAACACAGGATGAGGTTCGTCGAGATCGGCGCGACCTGGTAAAGGCGCGCCTCTCTGAACTTGCGCTCGACGTCATACTCTTCGGCAAAGCCGAAGCCGCCATGAGTCTGCAGGCAGGCTTCGGCGGCCTCCCAGCTTGCATCGGCGGCCAGCATCTTGGCGGCATTGGCTTCCACGCCGGGGTTCTGGCCGGCATCGTACATCGCTGCCGCGCGGTAGACGATCGCCTCGGCGGCAAGCATGTGCGCATAGGCTTTCGCGAGGGGGAATTGCACGCCCTGGTTCTTGCCGATCGGCGCTCCGAAGATGACCCGCTCTTTCGCGTAGTCGGCGCCTTTCTTCAGGAACCACTTCGCGTCACCGATGCATTCCGCGGCAATCAGGATGCGCTCCGCATTCATGCCCGAAAGGATGTAGCGGAAGCCCTTGCCCTCCTCGCCGATCAGCGAGCTTGCGGGGATGCGGACATTGTCGAAGAAAACCTCGGTGGTGGCATGGTTGATCATGGCGCGAATCGGCCGGATTGTTATGCCGTTCCCGACCAACTCGCGAAGGTCGATCAGGAAAACCGAAAGGCCGTCGGTCTTCGACTGGACCTGGTCGCGCGGCGTCGTGCGGGCAAGCAGTACCATCAGGTCCGAATGCTCGGCGCGCGACGTCCATATCTTCTGCCCATTGACGACATAGTGATCGCCATCGCGCCGCGCGGTCGTCTTCAGGGCGAGCGTGTCGGTTCCGCTCGTCGGCTCGGTCACGCCGAATGCCTGCAGCCGAAGTTCGCCGGATGCGATGTCGGGCAGATATGCCCGCTTCTGCGCGTCGCTGCCATGCCTCAGCACGGTTCCCATCGTGTACATCTGCGCATGGCATGCTGCCGCGTTGCAGCCATTGCGGTGTATTTCTTCCAGGATCGCTGCACCGGCCGACAGGCTGAGGCCGGAGCCGCCATATTGCTCCGGTATCATGGCAGCGAGGTAACCCTCGCGTATCAGCGCATTCACGAAGTCGGTCGGATATGCGCGCCTCGCGTCGAGATCGCGCCAGTAAGTTCCCGGGAACTTCGCGCAGACCTGCGCAACGCCCTCGCGTATTTCGGTAAACTGTGCCGTGGGATCGAATGCTGTCATTTCGAGAGCTGCCGTCCGTTATCGTTTCGTCCTTCTTCTCATCGCCCGGCAAAAACCGGAAATAGCAAACTGTGCTTGCTGATATCGATGCTCCCTATCGCCATGCCCGGGGCCGATCAGAAAAGAAGCGGCAAGGTCGATTTGAGCCGACTGGCACGGTCGCGGACATGCTCGACCAGCTCCGGTGGCAGATAGGGCGACTGCTTGCCCGCAGGCATGACGAGCGACACGGTACGGACCATTCCCGGCTCGTCGATCAGGCTGACTTTGAATCGTCCGGCACATTCGTCTTCGCGGACTGAATGATAGGGAAGGATTGTCGCGAGTTCCGACTTTGCATCGTCGAGCATCAGCTTGACGGCGTTCAGGCTGTCCAGTTCGACATGCGGCATCAGTTCGAAACCATGCGCCCCGCATACTGCATCGATGATCTTGCGCAGAAGATGGACACGGCTCGGCAGAATGAGCTGCAGGCGCGCGAGCGTCGCCAGGTTCACCCTGCTTTCTGCTCTCTGGCGGGCCGAATTCCGGACGACGACGAGCCGCTCCGAAAGGAGGTCAAC
>JBIKWW010000418.1:0-3533 GCA_044356125.1 Acidimicrobiia bacterium | reverse complement strand
TGGCCCCCGTGCTGACGGCCAAGGGCTGGGCGGTCCTGTTCGCCACCGGGGGCCTCACGGGCGCCGCCGTCGGCCTCGGCCTCCCCGAAGCGGCGGGGCTGGCGGCCGGGTGCGCCGCCGCCATCCTCATCGCCCTGGCCATGGTGTGGGTCCCCCCGCTCGGGGCGCGGGGGACCGCCACCGCCGTGCCGTCCGGGGTGCCCGCCGGGGCCGGCACCGAGCTGGAGGTCGTGCTGGAGCTGCGTCTGCCCGCCGTCGGCCGGCTCCTCGTGACGGGGCCGGTCTCGGACGGACGGCGCATCCGGGCCTGGGTACCCACGCCCGAAGGGCGCTCGGTGTCCCGGTTCCCCGTGGAGGTGCCGCGCCGCGGTCCGGTCGTGGTGGGCCCGCTGCGGGCCCGGCGGGTCGGACTGCTCGGGCTGACCGTCCGGACCGTCGCCCGGACCGGGCCGGTCGAGATCCTCGGGTGGCCGCCCATGGTCGACGCCCCGGCGCCCGCCCTGGCCGTCCCCGGTGACGACGGCGACGCCCGGTGGAGCGACCCGCGCACCGTCGACGAGGGAAGCGTCGGCGGGGTCCGCGCCTACCAGCCCGGGGACGATCCCCGTCGGATCGCCTGGGCCGCCTCGGCCCGCTCGGAGGACCTGCTCGTGCGGATCCCCGACCCGCTGCCCTCGGTGCCGGCGTGGACGGTCGCTGTCGACGTCCCGGCCGCCTTCCCCGACACGTCCGCCTTCGAGCTCGCCCTGTCGGTGGCGGCATCGCTGGTGGCCGGCGAGTCCGAGGCCCGGCTGGTGCTGGGCGGTGAGCCGGCGGGGTCGGGCACGGTCGCGCTCGACGCGCTCGCCCGGGCCGGCTACGAGCCCGGTCCGGCAACCGGAACCGGAACCGGAGCCGGAGCCGGAACCGGAACCGGTCTGGCGGCGGGCGGGGCGGCCGGGGGGACGGCCGGCTCGTCGGTCCCGTCCGAGAGCCCGGGGCGGACCGTCGTGGTCACCGGAGCGGGCTCGCCCCGGCCGACCGGTGCGTCACGCACCGTGGGCGCCGTCCCAACCGGGCGGGAGCCACCGGGCGGGCCCATCCTGCGCCTGTGCGCCGACCCGTCGGGACGGGGCACCGGAACCCCGGGGGAGATCGTGGTCGACGACCTCGCCCGGCTCGACGCCGTCCTGCGCCGCCTCGCCTGACCCGGCCCCACCCGGCCGTTGCCGGGACCCCGCCGGGCCGGGTTCAGATGAGCTCGTTGGAGACTGCGTTGGCGAGCATGCGGCCGTGCGGGGTCAGGACCACGACCGGTCCCCCGTCGCTGTCCACCAGCTGCACCAGGCCGTGCTCCACCAGCGCCGGGATCCGGTCGTGGGCCCGTCGTGCGAGCTCGGCCACGGACACCCCCTGGCGGGTCCGCAGGCGCAGCTGCAGGCGTTCGGCCGCCCGGGTCGCGGCGTCGAGCTCCTCGGCGACTGCGGTGCCGTCGCCCCCCTCGGCCAGGGCGGCCACGTAGCGCTCCGGGGTGCGGAGGTTCCACCACCGGCGGCCGGCCCGGTGCGAATGGGCGGCGCAGCCGACCCCGAGGTAGTCGCCCTGCTGCCAGTAGAGCCAGTTGTGGCGGCACTCGTGGCCCGGGCGGGCCCAGTTCGAGATCTCGTAGTTGCCCAGGCCGGCCTCGCCGAGCCGCTCCCCGGCCCGCAGGTACAGATCGACCTGATGGTCCTCGTCGGGGCGGCGGTCGGGATCGGCGGCCAGCGGGGTGCCGGCCTCCACCGTGAGTGCGTACGCCGAGACGTGCGGGGGGTCGAGGGCCAGCACGGCGTCGAGGGTCCGGTCCCAGTCGTCGAGGGTCTCACCGACCGAGCCGTAGATGAGGTCCAGGTTGAAGCTGGTGATGCCCGCCCGGCGGGCGTGACCGACGGCGGCGGCGACGTTCTCGGGCCGGTGCGTGCGGCCCAGCCGGGCCAGCACCTCGGGCACCATCGACTGCACCCCGAACGACAGCCGGGTGACGCCGGCGGCCACGTAGCGCTCGGCCAGCTCGGCCGTGACGGTGTCGGGGTTGCACTCGACGGTCACCTCGGCCCCGGGGCGGCGCTCGATGGCGCCGAGGATGGCCACCAGCTGGTCGGCCGGCAGCAGCGACGGGGTACCGCCGCCGAAGAAGACCGACGACGCTGCGGGAAGGGCGGATCCGGCCCGGGCCCGGTGCAACGCCGTGATCGTCGCCTGGGAGTGCGCCTCCATCAGATGGTGACGGTCCGTCCAGGTGGCGAACGCGCAGTAGTCGCACCGACGCGCACAGAACGGCACGTGGACGTAGACACCGAATGCGTCCCCGGCGCCGGGCCGACCCGGCTCCGGATCGGGCGCCACGACCGGTGCCGACATGACCGGTGCCGACATGACCGGTGCCGACATGACCGGTGCGGGCGTGGGGGCCGGGGGGCGGTGGGCCCCGCCCGGCTCGCCGGTCGACGCGCCGCTCAGCTGACCAGCTCGAAGCCGAGGGCGGCGATGCGCTCCTTGACGCCCTCGATGTCGGTCTCGAGCAGCACGGCGAGGGCGTTGAGGTCCTCCCGGCGCATGGTGAGCTCGGCGCCCGTGGCCTCCTGGCGCTGGGCCCGGATCATGGCCACGTAGCGGGTGAGCAGGGCCGCCTCGTGGGTGTTCACGGCGTCGAGCCGGTTCAGATCGATGGTGATGCCCCGCGGGGCCGGGCGGCGCTCGGCGGCCGGCACCGGGAGCGGACGGGCGACGACGGGGGGAAGCAGCTGGTCGACGGGCACACCGTAGAAGGAGGCCAACCGCTGGAGCCGGGGAACCGAGATGGCCCGCTCACCCCGCTCGTAGGCGCCGAGCACCGAGGCCTTGAACTCCTTGCCCGAGTCCAGCTCGACGTCGTGGAGCGACAGGCGCTTGGCCCGCCGCACCGAACGCAGTCGGAGGCCGACCTGGCGCGTGTAGCTCGTGTCTTGCTGTTCGTCGTCCACGAAATCCTCGTTCACCTGTGTGCGCGGATCTCGGAACTGTAGTGAGCAACCACGCAACAGAGAAGGATACCGGCCACGTTCCGTGTTCACATCTGCCCACGCTCAGGGGGCGCTCAGGGGCGCTCAGGGGCGTTCAGGGGTGACGGCGGTGGGCCTCGAGCAGCACGGCGGCGGCTACGGCGGCGGCCGTCGTGGCCCGCAGGACCTCGCCGGGCAGGGCCACCTCGGTCAGTCCCAGGGCCCGCTCCTCGGGGGCCCAGCCGCCCTCGGGACCGACGGCCACGGTGGTCAGGCCGTGGCCGGCGTCCCCGAGCGGCCGCCCCCCGGGCTCGGCCAGGGCCAGGCTGGAGCCCTGGCGCCGGGCCAGGTCGTCCAGCCCGACGGGACCGTCGATCACGGGCAGCCACGTCCCCCGGCACTGCCCGAGGGCCTCCCGGGCGGTGCGGGCCAGACGATCCCGGTGCCGGGCCGCCGTCGCCGCGTCCCACACGGCGACGCTGCGACGGGCGGCGAGCAGCGTCACCCGGGCGACCCCGAGCTCGGTGAGCTGGG
>JBIKWW010000417.1:0-3544 GCA_044356125.1 Acidimicrobiia bacterium | reverse complement strand
ACGCCGGGGTGTCGGTGGACTGGCTGCTCGGGCTGTCCGACGATGGTGGACGGGCGGAGGTCGTCCCCGAGCTGATCGCCTTCGAGCAGGACGTCCGCTCCCACGACGACGAGCGCCTGATGCAGTGGTTGGACGAGGCCCGCGACACCAAGGTGCGCTACGTCCCGGCCACGCTTCCCGACATCGTGAAGACGGAGGCCGTCATCCGCTACGAGCTGGCCGGGTGGTCGACGGTCCGGCCGGAGCAGCGGATCGACACGGCAGCCGCCCGACTGGCCTGGCAGCGGCGCCCGAGCACGGAGATGGAGTGCTGTTCCAGCGTGCAGTCCCTCGAGGGCTTCGCCCGGGGCGAGGGGATCTGGGCGGGTCTCCCCGTCGCCGTCCGGCGGGCCCAGCTCGAGCTGATCGCCGAGCGCACCGACGAGCTCTACCCGGCGTTCCGGTGGTTCCTCTTCGACGGCCTGCAGCGGTTCGCCGTGCCCGTGACGATCTTCGGCACCCGCCGGGCGGCCATCTACGCCGGCCACATGTACCTGGTGTTCAACGCCCGCGAGCACGTCGCCGCCCTGGCCCGCCACTTCGACCAGCACATCCGGGCCGCGACGGTCCAGCCGCCGGAGGTCCCCCGGCTCGTCGAGCGGTTGCTGCGGGCCACCGGCGGCGATCGTCGGGGGGCGGATCCCACGGCTGAGACGGAAACTCGTTGACAGAATTGAATTTCCGGTATTAGGGTTCGCGAAGCAGACAGCGCATGTCTGTTCGTCGAACCTTCCGAACCTGAATCGAGCCACCCACATGAGCACTCCCATCACCGTCGCCCGGGGCGATGGAATCGGACCCGAGATCATGGATGCGACCCTCCGCATCCTCGAGGCTGCCGGGGCTGACCTGGCCATCGAGGAGATCACCATCGGAGAGGCCGTCTACGCCTCGGGGGCGAGCACGGCGGGCATCACGCCCGAGTCCATCGACTCCCTGCGCCGCACCAAGGTCTTCCTGAAGGCACCGATCACCACCCCGCAGGGCGGCGGGTTCAAGAGCCTCAACGTGACGGTGCGGAAGTCGCTCGGCCTCTACGCCAACGTCCGGCCCTGTCCCTCGTACTCGCCGTTCGTGCGCACCAAGCATGCCGGCATGGACCTCGTCATCGTCCGCGAGAACGAGGAGGACCTCTACGCCGGCATCGAGCACCGTCAGACCGACGAGGTCTTCCAGTGCCTCAAGCTCATCACCCGCCCCGGCTGCGAGCGCATCTCCCGCTACGCCTTCGAGTACGCCCGGGCCTACGGCCGCAAGAAGGTCACCGCCTTCACGAAGGACAACATCATGAAGATGACCGACGGTCTCTTCCACCAGGTGTTCGAGGAGGTGGCCGCCGAGTACCCCGACATCGAGAACGAGCACTGGATCGTCGACATCGGTGCCGCCAAGATGGCCGACACGCCCGAGGCCTTCGACGTCATCGTGCTGCCGAACCTCTACGGCGACATCCTCTCCGACGTGGCCGCTCAGATCGCAGGCTCGGTGGGCCTGGCCGGTTCGGCCAACATCGGCACGCACTGCGCCATGTTCGAGGCGATCCACGGCTCGGCCCCCCGGCGGGCGGGCCAGAACGTCGCCAACCCGTCGGGCCTGATCCTCGGCGCCGTCCAGATGCTCGTCCACATCGGACAGGGTGCCGCCGCCACCCGGGCCCACAACGCCTGGCTGCGGACCATCGAGGACGGTCTGCACACCTACGACATCTACGACCCTTCGGTCAGCACGCAGAAGGTCGGGACCAGGGAGTTCGCCGACGCCGTGATCGCCCGCATGGGTGAGCAGTCCAAGCAGCTGAAGCCGGCCGCCTACGCCGAGTCACCCAGCATCAACGTCAAGGTGACGGCCCACGCCCCCAAGGTCAAGGTGCAGGTCGGCGTGGACGTCTTCCTGCACGCGCGCGACGCCCGGCCCGACGATCTGGCCGCCGCCCTCTCGCCCCTCGGTGGTCCGTTCAAGCTGGACATGCTCTCCAACCGCGGCCAGAAGGTGTGGCCCGACGGCCTGCCCGAGACGCTCCTGGTCGACCACTGGCGCTGCCGCTTCCTGGGCGCCGACGGCGGCCCGGTGGCCGGCCAGGACATGGTCGACCTGCTCGGCCGGGTCGTGGGGGCGGGGTTCGACGTCGTGAAGACCGAGGGGCTGTACACCTTCGACGGCGTCGCCGGCTACACGAAGGGCCAGGGACAGTGAGCGCGGCGATGGGGGCTCCGGCGGGATCGTCGGTGACGGGTTTCGAGGTCGAGATCGAGTCCGACGTCGAGGCGTCGACGTTCGCCCGCATCCTGGCGACGGTCGTCAACGGCAGTCCCGTCCACCTCGAGCGCGTCGTCGTCGCTGGGACCGTCGTGTACCCGGTTCTGGCCGCGTCCGTCTACGAGCCGCGGACGCTGCGGCTGTGCCGCTTCACGGTCCGTCGGGCCGGCGGCGACCTCGATCGTGCCGCCATCGCCTCGGTGCTGACCCGGATCGCCGAGCGGTTCCCGTGGACGTCGCTTCGCCTGGTGCGGCCGGAGCCGGCCCAGGAGCTGCTCGCTTCCTGATCGACGGTCGGTCCGTCCACGGACCGTCCCCCCATCGTGAGGGGCCCGGACACCGGGTCGCTCCGTGAGCGTGCCACCCGGGAGGGCTCGACCCGGGTGGCACGGTCGCGTCCGGGTCGGGTTGCTCAGCGTTCGTAGACCGCAGTGAGCAGCGCCCGCCCGAGGGTCCGGCCGAACATGTTGAAGCCGACGATGGCGGGCGTCGCCGAAGCATCGGGGCCCAGCTGGTTCCCCGACACGGCGTGGACGGCGAAGCAGTACCGGTGCGGACCGTGCCCGGGTGGAGGGGCGGCGCCGAGGAACCCGGGAAGTCCGGCGTCGTTGCGCGCCTGCTTGGCCCCGGCCGGCAGCAGGGCGCCGTCCTGGCTCCCCGCTCCGGCCGGCAACGACGTCACGTCGGCGGGGATGTCGAACACCACCCAGTGCCAGAACCCGCTGCCGGTGGGCGCATCCGGGTCGAAGCAGGTCACCACGAAGCTGCCGGTCCCCTCCGGGAAGCCCGACCAGGAGAGCTGCGGGGAGCGGTCCTCGCCCCCGGCGCCGAAGATGCCCGACACCTGCGCCGTGGGCAGGGTGGCGCCCTCGGCGATGTCGGCGCTCGTCAGCTCGAACGAGGCGACGGGCGGCAGGAACTCGTAGGGGAGCGGAGGCCGTGAGGTCATGTCGCGGAGGCTAGCGATACGTCTCCGGCGTCGCCGGATCATGGACGCCGGATCGTGGTCGCCGGATCGTGGTTGGAGCTCAGTCGTGGCGGCCGGTGAGGGCGAGCCGGATGCCGAGTCCCATGATGGCCAGCCCGCCGGCACCGACGAGGGTCTCCAGACGCTTCGGCGATTCGCCGAACCATCGCCGGACCGTGCCCGCCAGCAGTCCCCAGGCTCCGTCGCTGCACAAGGCGATGGCCGAGAACACGACGAGCAGCAGGAGCATCTGGGCCGTCACCGAACCGGCCTGCCGGTCGA